>CALPYQ020000184.1 GCA_943327965.2 Singulisphaera sp. GP187 | reverse complement strand
TCTCCCCTTTGCGCCTCAACCGTTAAGCAGTCAGGCGAATCTACCCATTCCACATCGGGGCCAAATTTAGCCTGTCCAGCCATGTCCAAAGTTAGGTGAACGCCTAAACCAGCAGCCTCGGGCACAGGGTAAATTAAACGTGAAAAAGGGGAACGACCGGACAGGCTGAAATAGTTTCCTTTGGCGAAGTAAGCCTTGGGAATCGAAGCTAAATGGGTCCCTTTAAACTGCCTGGCCACTTGGGGTGCGTACAAGCCCGCAGCATTGATGACTTGATTGGCCATTATCTCTGTGCCATCTTGAGTACGCACGACAAACTGGGTTGTCGAATTTGATTGAATTGCTTCTGCAGACTCAAACCTTGATTGAAGTGCTAACAGCCCGCCTGCATTTTCAAGATCACCCAAATAACTCAACATCAAGGCATGGCTATCGACGATGCCTGTGCTGGGCGACCACAGTGCCGCCAAACATTGAAGTTCAGGCTCCATGTCCTTGGCTTCTTTGGCGCTTAAGATTTGCAAGGCATCCGCTCCAACAACACCATTGGCCAACGATTTTTTCTGGATCTCTGAAAGTCGTGCAATTTGATCTTGAGATGTTGCAACAATCAACTTTCCGCAGCGCTGATGTGGAATGCCTCTGTCATGGCAATAGTCATACATCATTTGTCGACCTTCAACGCACAAACGCGCCTTCAATGATCCTGCGGGATAATAAATGCCGGCATGAATGACTTCGCTGTTCCTAGAACTGGTACCCGTACCAAAAGCGTCTTCAGACTCAAGTATCAGCACTTCTTTGCCAGCCAAAGCCATGGCGCGTCCAACGGCCAGACCGATAACACCAGCGCCTATGATGACCGTTTCTACAGCGTCCATTTGTCAAAAAACCTGATTGATGAGTTGGTGATAATTTGCAAGGTGATGATTGACACACTGATGACAGTTGTCAACACAAAGTCATGTCACAGTCAGTTATTGTGCCTACCCCATTGCAAGATTAAGGAGACTTATGAATTTATTTGATCTGACCCACAAAGTTGCCATTGTCACTGGTGCAAGCAGAGGCATTGGCCGATCCATTGCAATTCAGCTTGCCAGAGCTGGTGCCAAAGTGGTTGTCTCTAGCCGCAAGCTAGATGCATGCGAAGCCGTCGTTAAAGAAATTCAAGCGGAAGGTGGGACTGCCATGGCCATCAGCGCTAGCATTGCCATTAAGTCGCAACTGGAAGACATGGTTCAAAAAACACGCGAGACGTGGGGACCAATTGATATTTTGATCTGCAATGCTGCCAGCAACCCTTACTACGGCCCCATGAGCGGTGTCAGTGACGAAGTCTTCAACAAAATCATGCACAACAATGTGTTGTCTAGCAATTGGTTATGCAGCATGGTCTATCCAGACATGAAGTCGAAAAAGAACGGGGCTATTGTCCTGGTGTCCTCGGTGGGCGGTTTACATGGTTCATCGGTCATTGGGGCTTACAACATTTCCAAGGCAGCCGACATGCAATTGGCTCGCAACTTGGCTGTGGAATGGGGGCCAGACAATATTCGTGTCAACTGCATTGCACCAGGGCTTATTCGCACTGACTTTGCCAAAGCACTGACGGATGATCCAGTCAAAGCGGGCATGGTCGAGAACGAAACCCCTCTGCGCCGCATTGGCGAGCCTGACGACATTGGTGGCATTGCTGTTTTACTGTCCAGCGCGGCTGGCAAATACATCACGGGTCAAACCATTGTTGCAGATGGCGGCATGATGATTCGTTAAATTCAAACCCCAAAAAAAACAGCCCCATGTCCAAAGACTGGGGCTGTTTTAGTTTGAAAAATCAGAAATTGATTAAGCGAAATTGGCTTCAGCAAAAGACCAGTTCACCAGTTTGTCGAGGAATGTTTCCACAAACTTTGGACGCATGTTGCGGTAATCGATGTAGTAAGCATGTTCCCACACGTCCACTGTCAACAAAGCTTTGTCGGCCGTTGTTAAAGGTGTACCAGCTGCGCCCATGTTGACGATGTCTACAGAGCCGTCAGCTTTCTTAACCAGCCAAGTCCAACCAGAGCCGAAGTTGCCAACAGCGCTTTTTACGAAGGCTTCTTTGAAAGCGGCGTAAGAACCAAATTTGGCGTTGATGGCTGCAGCCAATGCACCTGTAGGCTCGCCGCCACCGTTGGGCTTCATGCAGTTCCAGAAAAATGTGTGGTTCCAAATTTGAGCGGAGTTGTTGTAGACGCCACCGCTGGATTTTTTGATAATTTCTTCCAGAGACATGGCTTCGAACTCGGTACCTTTTTGCAGGTTGTTCAAATTGACAACATACGCGTTGTGGTGCTTGCCGTGGTGAAACTCAAGAGTTTCTTGGCTGTAATGCGGGGCCAAAGCGTCGATGGCATAGGGCAATGCGGGCAGAGTATGTTCCATGGGGTCCTCGTTTCAGTTCAATAAAAAATCAAAGGCTTATTGTAGGTTGATCGGCTTTATCCGTCAGCCTGGCGCGCAATATTCTCACAAGCTTTAAAGGGTTGAGTCAATTGTGAAATCAAGCACGATGGGTCATTTAACCCTCAACCTGACTTGCCCATCCGCTAAGGTTGCAGACACGTCTTGCGCAGGTTTGAAGTCCTTGGTATGGGTCAGTGCTTGGCCAGACTCATCCGTTAACCAGGCATACCCACGCTCTAAAACCAAATGAGGATCAAGGAGTCCCAGTCGGGTTTGTAAATGAATCAAACCCCTTTGCTGGCTTTGCAGATTGCTCTGTAATGCTCTGGGTAAAGTCAAAGACTTGGCATCTAGGCCTTGCTTTTGTTGATTGACCTGGGTTCTGAGTGCAAACTTCAACGCTTGACCCATTCTTTGCAGTTTGGCACTTTGCTCACTGATTCGGCCTGACGGTCGACCCAATCTACCAGACACCCAATCGAGCCGTTGGTTCATTTTGTCAATGTTGTTCATGACAGCATCGTTCATGGCTTGAAACAAAGTTTCCAGCTCTAAAATTTGCTGCGAGCGCTCAACCGCAACCATTTCGGCGGCTGCTGTCGGTGTGGGCGCCCTTAAATCGGCAACAAAGTCGACCAACGTAAAGTCCGTTTCATGGCCAACCCCTGAAATTACGGGGATGGGGCAAGATGCGATGGCCCTGACAAGGTTTTCATCATTGAAAGCCCAAAGGTCGTCCATCGACCCACCGCCACGAACCATCAAAATCACATCAATGGCCAAGTTGTTGTTTGAATTTTTATCTGATTGCCATCCGACTAAATTTTTGAGACTTTGCAGCAACTCCAGAGGTGCATTGGCGCCTTGAACAGAAGCTGGCGCCAAAATAACGGGAATATGCGGCACGCGTCTTTGCAGAGCAGTCACAACATCATGCAATGCTGCCGCCCCTAAAGAAGTAATGAGTCCAATGGCACGGGGCTGGGTCGGCAGTCTTTTTTTTCTATCTTGATTGAACAAGCCCTCGGCTTCCAATGTGGCCTTGAGCTTTAGAAACTGCGCAAACAAATCGCCCTGGCCGGCTCGTTGCATGCTTTCAACAACCAATTGCAAATCACCGCGGGCCTCGTACACACCCAATTTCCCCCTGACCTCTACCATTTCCCCATCTCTGGGCATAAATCCCACAGCACTGGCGGCCCTTTTGAACATGGCACAGCGAATTTGTCCGCTTTCGTCCTTGAGATTGAAATAACAATGGCCGCTGGCTGCACGGGAGAAGCCAGATATCTCGCCCTTGACCGCAACTGGATTGAATCTGGCATTCAGAGTGTCTGCGATTGCAAGGCAAAGCGCACCAACCGTCCAAACGCGTGGCTCAGAATCTAGACGTGCCATGAAAAGGCCTTATTTTTTGAGGGTTTCAAAGACATTTCGATTGGAGAAGCTTGTTGTGTAAGGTTCAAAGAGTCCACAGCTAGAAGAATTCATGTCCAAAAGTGAAAATTGCATCTTGCAATTCGATACTGCGACGTAACTCATTGATTTTATTGTATTATTTTCTGATTAAAAAAGTGGCACTGTAAGAAAAGTCAATCAACATGCGGCTTCTGAGCTTGTCGAGCGCATGTTCTTCACAAAGTTATCCACAGAAATTGAGAACAATTTGATCGGACATAATCAAAACTGAATTCAGAAGTAGAAAGTCACATTTTGCTCAGCATCATACAAGCCGCAGGTTGGCCCATATGGCCCTTGATCGCATGTTCAGTTTTTGCGCTGGCCATCATTTTTGAGCGCCTCATTGCATTGCGAAGCAGCAAAGTACTGCCCGAAAATGCCCTAGAACAAGCCATCGAATCCACCCGTCAAGGATTTCCATCTGACGAAGTCATCCACGAGATCGCCAAAATAGGCGCAGTCGGCGCAGTGTTTTCTGCTGGGCTTCAAACTTTGGCAAGCAACCCCTCCGCCAGTCATCAAGACGTCAAAGAAAGCATGGAAATGGAAGGCCGCATGGCGGCACAAAACTTGGAACGCTACCTGACGTCCTTGGCAACTTTGGCATCAGCGGCCCCCTTGCTTGGTTTGTTGGGAACCGTCATCGGCATGATTGAAATTTTTGGCATTCAAACGCCTGGCCAGCAACAACCCGTTGAATTGGCACATGGCATTTCAATAGCGCTTTACAACACAGCGTTGGGTTTAATTGTGGCCATTCCATGCCTGATGGCAT
>CALPYQ020000183.1 GCA_943327965.2 Singulisphaera sp. GP187 | reverse complement strand
TGGCTGGGGCGAATGATGGGCATTCCTAAACTCCGGGTTATAATCAGCGGCTTTTCAGTGTGTCACTGGCCGGGTGGCCAGTTGCGTGTCTCAAACGCTGGAAGAATTTGTGAGTTAGCAGTTTTTGCTATCTCGACACCACCCTAGGATAAATCATGGTTGTCATTCGTCTTTCTCGTGGCGGTTCTAAAGCCCGTCCATTTTTCAACATTGTTGTGGCCGACAAACGTGTTCGCCGCGATGGTCGCTTCATTGAGCGTATTGGTTTTTATAACCCGATCGCCAAAGACACAGAAGAAGGCTTGCGCGTTGTGCAAGACCGTCTGACCTACTGGACAGGCGTTGGCGCTCAAGTGTCACCTACCGTTCAGCGTTTGGTCAAACAAGCTGCCGCTAAAGCTGCTTAAGCTGCTTTAGTTTCATTAGGCTTCGCCTAAGGCATTGCTGTGTTACCCCATCTAGAGTTTGCCGATATGCCGGCAGACGCCATTGAGGTGGGGCGCATTGCAGATGCTTGGGGTATCAAAGGCTGGTTCAAAGTCTTGCCCCATAGCGCCTCGCCCGAGGCGCTTTTTTCTTCCAAACGTTGGTATTTGTTGCCCTCCGACAAAGTTGTTGGCGGTTCAAAATCACCCTCCGCAAAGTTTGCGGCAGGTTCTGGTGCCGCTCCCAGGCCTGTGTTGCTGAAAATCAAAGAAGCCAAAGACCATGCCGATACCGTGGTTGCATCGTCTTTGGAAATTGTCGATAGAAACCAAGCAGAAGCCCTGAAAGGCGCGCGTATTTTTGTACCGCGATCAAGCTTTCCAACTGCAGGTACCGACGAATACTATTGGGTCGATTTGCTGGGCTTAGATGTCTTCAACCGTGAAGGCGTGGCGCTAGGACAGGTCAAGGATTTGATGTCGACTGGGCCGCAAACAGTCTTGGTCCTTTCGCAGGCTTCAGAAGAAGCCGAAAAACCAGCGGTTGAGCGCATGATTCCATTTGTTTCTGCCTTTGTAGACAATGTCGACTTGCCAGGCCGCAGGATCACTGTGGATTGGCAGCTTGACTATTAGCAACGTGAGGACAGGCCATGCGCTTTGACGTCATCACTTTATTCCCTGAATTGTTTGCCCCCTTTTTAACTTCAGGGATCAATCGACGAGCCTTTGAGACGGGTGCCGTTGATTTGAAACTTTGGCAGTTGCGTGACTTTGCCGATGGCGCCTACCGCAGGGTTGATGATCGGCCCTTTGGGGGTGGGCCTGGTATGGTCATGATGGCGGAGCCTTTAGAGCAATGCTTGCGGGCTATTCGCCAAGATCGAAGCATCCAATCCCCTGAAAAGCCCCAAGTTCCCGTTGTCCTTTTCTCGCCCATCGGTCAAACGTTGAATCATTCCGCAGTTGAATCATGGTCGCAAAGTGATGGCGCTATTTTGATTTGTGGTCGCTATGAGGGACTCGATCAGCGTTTTATCGATGCGCATGTGAATGTGCAAATTAGCTTGGGTGACTTTGTTTTATCCGGTGGAGAAATCGCGGCCATTGCCCTTTTGGATGCGGTTGCACGGTTGCAGCCTGGGGTCTTGAACGACGAGGGAAGCCATCAAATGGACAGCTTCAATCCCGCATTGGATGGCTTGTTAGATTGTGGGCACTTCACCCGTCCAGAAACTTGGAATGAGCAGACTGTCCCACCTGTGTTGTTGTCTGGTCACCATGCCGACATTGCCAAGTGGCGCCGTCAACAAAGTTTAGCGCTGACTCAACAACATCGGCCCGACCTGATTGAGTCGGCCAGAGCGAAGGGCAAGTTGAGTGTCAAAGATGAAAACTTTTTAGCTCAATATTCCGATTCGAGGACTCGCAACCCTTAGTCTGTGTGGCGGCGTAAATTTCTGGGCGCTGATTAGTTTGATGCGGCCATAAAAAATATATAATCAAAGGCTTTTCGATCCTCTGCCCGCCGCGGCTGTTGCGGTTGAGCTTGGCTTCATTCGCCAAGTGCAGCCAGCATAGAAGCCGCCTTTAGCGTAGCGTTGAGCACGATCGATAGATGAAAGAGCATAAACATGAATTTGATTCAAACTCTCGAGCAGGAAGAAATTGCCCGTTTGGGTAAAACAATTCCCGACTTCATGCCTGGTGACACCGTCATCGTTAGCGTCAATGTGGTTGAAGGTAACCGCAAGCGCGTTCAGGCTTATGAAGGTGTTGTGATTGCCAAGCGCAATCGCGGCTTGAACAGTGGTTTCACCGTTCGCAAAATTTCAAGCGGTGAAGGCGTTGAGCGTACGTTCCAAACCTACAGCCCCTTGATTGCCAGCATTGAAGTCAAGCGCCGTGGCGATGTTCGTCGCGCCAAGTTGTACTATTTGCGCGATCGCAGCGGCAAGTCTGCACGTATCAAAGAAAAGTTGCCACAGCGCGCTGCTAAAGTTACAGCAGCCGCTTAAAGCAAATAGAAGGTCCTTTGAGACCTTCATGAAAAAACCGCCAAGGCTTTCGCCAAGGCGGTTTTTTTACGCCCCTGTTGGACAGGGGCGTTGGAGAGGGGAATTAACCGCGTGTGACTTTCAGCACTTTGGCGCCAGTGCGCTTGGGTGCTGCGTGACCGCCAGCATTGTGGGGCTTGAAATTGCCTGCACCAATGACTTTAGGGCCACGAGGTGCAAAGCGATCGCCTGAACCGCCACGAGCGTTGTCACGGCCGCCAGGTGCGCGTGGTGCACGGCTGTCGCGATTGTCACGCGCTTCGAAGCGGTCACCGCCACGATTGTCTGGGCGTTGATCGCCACGGGGCTCGAAACGGCCTTCGCCACCGCGTGGCGCAAAGCTGCGTTGTTCGCCGCGGAAATCACCGCGTGGTTCGGCGCGACCTTCGGGGCGGAAATCGCCGCGACCTTCAGGGCGACCTTCAAAGCGTGGTGCGGGTGCACGATTTTCGAAGCGATCACCGCCGCGGTTGCCTTCAAAGCGAGGTGCGCCAAGTGATTCAAAACGGTCACCACCACGGTTGCCACCAAAGCCACCGCCGCCGCCGAATGAACGCCCACGGCCGCCGCGATCACCGCGGTCATTGCCACCGCGGCCAGAACGGCTTTCTGGAAAGTTAAGTTTGGGTTCCATGCCAGGAATGACCTCGGCCTTGAACGGTTGGCGGCTATAGGATTCGATGTCCATAATTTTGCGACGATCGCGAATTTCGGCAAAGGTCACGGCCAAGCCATCGCGACCAGCACGGCCTGTGCGGCCAATGCGGTGGGTATAGTCTTCGGCTTTCATGGGCAAGCCAAAATTGAACACATGGGTAATGGTGGGCACGTCAATACCGCGAGCCGCAACATCGGTGGCCACCAAAATTTGAACTTGGCCATTGCGCAATGCCATCAATCGGCGATTGCGCAAACCTTGACTCAAAGCACCGTGCAGTGCAACGGCATCAAAGCCATCTTGCTGTAAGTCAGCAGCCAAGCCGTCACACTCAATTTGTGTACTGGCAAACACAATGGCTTGGTTGATAGATGCGTCACGCAACCAGTGGTCAAGCAATTTGCGTTTGTGTTGTGCGTTATCGGCCCAGAACAAAACTTGCTTGATGTTGCTGTGTTTCTCTTGAGGAGAATCAATTTGGATTTTCTGAACAGAAGAGCCACCATCGTGCATCACGCGCATGGCCAATTGTTGAATGCGCGGCGCAAATGTGGCGCTGAACATCATGGTTTGTTGGCGCTGGCTGGTGAGTTGGTTGATGTCGGCCAGATCGTCTGAGAAGCCCAAGTCCAACATGCGGTCGGCTTCGTCAACCACCAAGAATTTAACTTTGTCGAGCTTAATTTGCATAGAGCGTTGCAAGTCGAGCAAACGACCGGGCGTGGCAACCACCAAATTGGCATTTTGCAACTTGGCAATTTGCAACTGGTAAGGCATGCCGCCCACAATGTTGGCAACGCGCAGGCCGCGGCAATGCTTCACCAAATCGATGGCATCGTGTGCAACCTGTTGGGCCAGTTCACGTGTGGGGCAAACGATCAGGGCACCAGGTGAAGGTGCTTTGAAATTGCGAGCGTTGGTGGGGTCTTTGCGCTTAGGACGCTTGGGAGCAGGTTCGCCATTGGCTGCGGCATCTGCGCAAGCTTTGGCAAATGCAGCGCGCTCGGCTTCTTCTTCGGCAGCCAATTCTTGCAGCAGTGTGTGCAACACGGGCAACAAGAAGGCGGCTGTTTTGCCGCTACCAGTTTGGCTTGACACCATCAGGTCGATGTAGCTGTTGGCCTTGCCCAAGGTTTCTTTGGGTAAAGCCAATGGAATGGCTTTGAGCTGGACAGAAGTAGGTTGTGTGTAGCCGAGGTCGGCCACGGCTTGAACCAATTCTGGTGCCAAGCCCAACAGCACGAAGCCATTGGGTTGCTCGGGGGCGGTTTCGGTTTCGTTGACTTCGGTGTCGTTCACATTGGCCGCATCAAGGGCCAAAGTTTCGGTCACGAAAGTTTCGTTCGTAGAGGATTGCGCAGACGACAAGTCGTCCTGCACTTCAAAAGCGTCAGTCATATTTTTTCTCGCACGGACGTCCGCAAGATTTGCGGTGGCGCCGTTCATGGTTAAAAAACATCAACCATCAAACGGTGCTCGGTGCTGTTTGAAGAGAGTGGGCATGACCAGTCGTCATGGGGCCATCTTTTCCAGTCGAGTGACTCTTATCAGTGA
>CALPYQ020000182.1 GCA_943327965.2 Singulisphaera sp. GP187 | reverse complement strand
GTGAGGTGATGCACCTCATCGGCCAGCAAGCCTTCAACGCCGGCGGCGCAAGGCATGAAAAGTTGAAGCGAGTTCACAGAGTTTTACGCAAGTTGGCGGGCGCAATTTTGAGCGCCTCGCGGTATTTGGCAACGGTGCGGCGGGCGCAATCGATGCCTTGTTCTTTGAGCATTTCAGACAGTTGGTTGTCTGAAAGGGGTTTGTTTGGATTTTCGGCCGCGACCAATTGTTTGATAAGTGCGCGCACGGCGGTACTCGATGCGGCACTGCCGCTGTCGGTGCCTAGGCCTGAGCCAAAGAAAAACTTGAGCTCAAAGGTGCCCATGGGCGTGGTCATGTACTTGGCAGTGGTGACGCGGCTGATGGTGGATTCATGGAGCCCCAACTCGTCGGCAATTTCACGCAGCACCAAAGGCCGCATGGCCAGTTCGCCATGGATAAAGAAGTTGCGCTGTCGCTCGACAATGGCGGTGGACACTCGCAAGATGGTGTCAAAGCGTTGTTGGATGTTTTTGATGAACCAACGGGCTTCTTGCAAGCGTTGCTGCAATCCCAAATGCGCTTCGCCTTTGCCACCGCGCAACGCGTTGGCATAAATGTCATGCACGCGAAGCTTGGGCATGACATCGGGATTGAGCTGAACGCGGAAGTGAGGTTCACCGCCTTTGCGCGTGCCAATGACCAGCACATCGGGCACGATGACGTGTTGCTCTGCGTTGGCAAAGGGGCGGCCTGGTTTGGGTTCTAAACGTGTGATGAACGCCAGGGCCTGTTTGACGATGGCTTCGTCTTCACCGCATTGAACGGCCAAGCGTTTGAAGTCGCGCTTGGCCAGCAACTCTAATGGCAAAGCACAAATTTTTAAACCGACAGCCGCGACTTCGTTGTCGGGTTCATCTTTCAAGAGGGCTTTGAGTTGAATGCGCAAGCACTCCGCCAAATCGCGGGCGCCAATGCCCACTGGCTCGAGGGATTGGAGCAAGCTCAAGGCCATCGTAAATCGGTGGACCAGTTCTTCCAGCTGTTCGATGTCGTCGGTGCCGGCCAAGCCTTGCGCCAGAGACTCCAAACTGTCTTCTAAATAACCATCGTCGTTCAAAGACTCAATGAGGAAGCGCAGGGCCGCACGGTCAATTTCGGACAAGCGCATGGACAGCGCTTGGCGGTGCAAATAGTCAGTGAGTGAACCCAAGCCGCGTGCCAGCTCGATGGCATCGGCACCCTCGGAGTCGTTGTTGGTGTTGTTCTTGCGCGCGCCTGCATCGGTGCCCCATTCGCTGTCGTCTGGCGCTATTTCGACACTGCCATCGCCATCCCAACTGTCGGCCACATCGGTCACAGCTTCGTCGTTGGTGACCGAGGCGCTCGATTCGCTGGCAGCATCGCGCGTGTCAGAGCTGGCCTCGCTGGCGGCTTCTGAAACGCGATCGCCCAAACTGATACGGGCGTCGGCCTCGGGCAAGCCAAAGTCTTCTTGCGGGGCTTCGTCGGTGCTGCGCTCAAGGAATGGGTTTTCGTCGAGCATTTGCTCAACTTCTTGGCTGAGTTCTAGGGTGGAGAGTTGAAGCAGCCGGATGGATTGTTGCAACTGTGGCGTCAGCGCCAAGTGCTGGGACATCCGAAGTGAGAGGCTTTGCTTCATGGTGATTCAGCCATCACATTCGGAAATGTTCGCCCAAGTAGACGCGGCGCACATCGGCGTTGTCCACAATCTCGTTGGGTGTGCCTTGGGCCAAGACGCGGCCTTCACTGATGATGTAGGCGTGGTCGCAAATGCCTAGCGTTTCGCGCACGTTGTGATCGGTGATCAGCACGCCAATGCCGCGTTCTTTGAGGAAGGCAATGATGCGTTGAATTTCAATGACTGCAATAGGGTCGATACCGGCAAAGGGTTCGTCTAGCAAAATAAAACGGGGGCCTGTGGCCAGGGCGCGTGCAATTTCAACACGGCGGCGTTCTCCGCCCGACAAAGCCAAGGACGGTGAGTCGTGCAAATGGTCGACGCGCAAATCTTTGAGCAACGCTTGCAGGCGTTCTTTGATGGCGGGCTCGCTGAGTGGCTTGCCATTTGCGTCGAGTTGTAGCTCGAGCACGGCGCGAACGTTTTCTGCCACGGTGAGTTTTCTAAAAATAGAAGCCTCTTGCGGCAAATACGACAGACCCATGCGCGAACGGCGGTGGATGGGCATGCGCGTGACATCTTCACCATCGATCAAAATTTGGCCGCCATCGGTACGGACCAAACCCACAATCATGTAGAACGACGTTGTTTTGCCAGCGCCGTTGGGGCCAAGCAAACCGACCACCTCGCCCTTTTCAACTTTGACTGAAACATCGAACACAACCTGCCGGCTGCCATAAGACTTTTGCAAATGACGCGCTTCTAAACTGCTGACGTCGGGTGCTTGGCTCATGGTTTGTCGTTGCCAATGCGTTGGCTGGGTTTGAGGGCGGTGCCGGTGGCTGCGGGCGCAGCCTCATTGGTTTTGGCGCGCGGTGTGAGCGTGGCCTTGACGCGTTGGCTGCCACTGGTGCCTGAACTTGAATTGGCTTTGCCGTCGACCATGAAAACTTCGGTGGTGTTGTTCAACACAATTTGTTGACCCTGAATGCGATCGGCCACGACGGTGCCGCGCAACAAGCGCAATTCGGCACGCGTGGTCAGGGTGAGGGTGTCTTCTTGGCTGTTGTAGATGGCCGTCTCGGCTTCGCCTTCGGAAAACTCGTCGAGGCCTTCACGTTTTTGGCGGAAGAAAATTCGTTCGCCAGGCTCTGCCGACAGCTTTGCAATTTGATGGCCTTTGCTGTCTTGCTTGACTTCCATGCGGGCCGCTTTTAAGACCAAGCTGCCTTTGGTCATGAGCACCTTGCCGCTGAAGGTGGTCAGCTGTTTTTGCTCGTCGTGTTTTAAGGCATCTGCCTCAATGTTCATGGGTTTGTCGCGATCGGCTTTTTCCGCAGAAGCGCTGAACACCGTCAGGGCGGTGAACAAAGCGATTGACAGTGAGAAGAACTTGATTTTCATAAAGGCGCGAATCTTGCTTGATTGTAGGTGCTGAGAGGAAAAACACATCTGTTTGGTCAAAAAATCACAAAAAAATGCCCGCAGAAGCGGGCTGATGTGCAACACCTTGAAAAAGATCAGGCGCGGCCTTGGCGAACTTGGGCCAATAAAGAATCGGCTACTTGCAAGGCGCGGTCCATGTTGCCTGCCAAAGTGCCATCAATGTAGAAACGGCCGGCCACACCCAAAGAGGGCACGCCTTCGATTTTGAAATCGTTTTGCAATTGAACGGCGCGTTTGACCTTGCTGGCCACACCAAAAGACTTGAAGGTGTCCGCAAACTTGGCTTTGTCGACGCCTTGTTTTTCAATCCAATTTTGGATGCTGGCGTCTGTGTTCAAAGTTAAGCGCTCAACATGGATGGCTTGAAAAACTTTGCCGTGCAACTTTTCAAGCAAGCCCATGGCTTCTAGGGTGAAATACAAACGTTGCTGGGGCGCGAAATCATCGCGGAAGGCCACAGGGATGCGGCGAACCACCACATCTTTGGGGGCGTTTTTGACCCACTGCGCGAAGGCAGGCTCGAAGGCGTTGCAATGCGAGCAGCTGTACCAAAAGAATTCAATCAATTCAATTTTGCCAGCCTCAGTTTCGCTGGGCAGTACGCGGTCTAATTTGATGAAATCTTTGCCAGCCACAAACTTGGCAGGGCCTTGCGCAAATGCAGGCGTGCTCAGACCCAAAGCGCCTAATGTGGCGAGAGAAAATTCACGACGTTTCATGGGGACGCTCCTGAAATGAGTTAGTTACTTTTGAACGCGGACCAATGCCGCATCCATGCCATTGGAATCTAAGCGAGCTTTGATTTTTTCGGCTTGTTCTTTGTCATCAAATGGCCCGCTTCTGACACGGTAAATGATACGGCCAGCTTGCTCACGCTCGCTCACCTTGGCTTCAATACCCATCATGGACAACTTGGCTTTTTGCGCATCGGCATCGGGGGCTGATTTAAAAGCACCGGCTTGTACAAAGTAAGTAAAGGGGTCGGCGCTGTTGCTGGCCTTGGGCGCCTGAGGGGCTGCGGGTTGAGCCGTTGGCTGAGATGATGGCTGCGATGCAGGTTGCGTTGCAGCCGGTTGCGGTGTGGCCGCTGGTGGGGGTGTGCCCGCCAGCGATTTGTTTTTAACCAAATCGGCCAAAGGATCGGCGGCCACTGCGGGAGCTGCAGGAGAAGCTGGTGTCGCTGCCGCGTTGGCTGGCGCGCCATCGGCAGCGCCTTCCGGTGGGCTGGCAGGCTTGGCCTGAATGGCGCTGTTGGGATTCCAGTCTTTGTTCTTTTGCGCTTCAACCGCATCTTGCTCAGCCGAACGGCTGAGGTTTTTGTTGCTGAAGGGCATGGGAACCTTGGTGACATACATGGCCACCCCCAATGCCACGGTCAGGCCAATGACCAGGCCCAGAATAAATCCTAGCAAGGTGCCGCCGCGTTGGCTTTGAATGGAAGAGTGGGGCATGGTGTGGGTTCTTTAGAAACTTGGAAACTTAGAAACTTAGAAATGGTTTGAGATTACATCTGTTCAGGTGCGGACACACCCAGAATTTTCAAGCCATTTTGCAAGACTTGTGCGCAGGCCGCTACCAGCGCCAAGCGGGCCAGTTTTTGATTTTCATCGTCGACCAAAATGCGCTCTGCGTCGTAATAGCTGTGGTAGCTGGCCGCCAAATCGCGCAAATAGAAGGTCACGTCGTGCGG
>CALPYQ020000181.1 GCA_943327965.2 Singulisphaera sp. GP187 | reverse complement strand
CACGTCACTACCGACATGAAAATTTACAAAGAAGAAATTTTTGGTCCCGTCTTGTCTTGTGTTCGGGTCAAAGATTTTGGCGAAGCTGTGCAAATCATCAACGATCACGAGTTTGGCAATGGCGTGAGTTGCTTCACACGCGACGGCAATGTTGCGCGCGAATTTTCACGGCGCATCCAAGTGGGCATGGTGGGCATCAACGTCCCTATTCCGGTGCCCATGGCTTGGCATGGTTTTGGTGGCTGGAAGCGCAGCTTGTTTGGCGACATGCATGCGTATGGCGAAGAAGGTGTGCGTTTTTACACCAAGCAAAAATCCATCATGCAACGTTGGCCCGAAAGCATTGGCAAGGGCGCTGAGTTTGTCATGCCCACCTCCAAATAAGTGTTCATGAACGACAGCACTTTTGACTACATCATTGTGGGCGCTGGCACGGCGGGTTGCCTGTTGGCCAATCGTTTGTCGGCCGATGCCAGTAAGCGCGTGCTCCTGATTGAAGCCGGCAGACGCGACGATTACCATTGGATTCACATCCCTGTGGGCTATTTGTATTGCATTGGCAATCCGCGCACCGATTGGCTGTACCAAACCGAAGCCGCACCAGGCTTGAATGGTCGCTCACTGCGCTATCCCAGAGGCAAAGTCTTGGGGGGTTGCAGCAGCATCAACGGCATGATTTACATGCGGGGTCAGTCGCGTGATTACGACCATTGGGCCAAGGTCACGGGCGATACAAGTTGGCAATGGGACAACTGCTTGCCCTACTTTAAATTTCATGAAGACCATTACAAGGGTGCCACACCGCTTCATGGCGAAAAAGGCGTCTTGCCGGAGTTACTTCAAACAAACACCGCGCAAGACGATCATTCCGCCAACTATTTCAAAGTCTTGAAGGCCCGACAAGCCGGCGGTGAGTGGCGCATTGACAAACAGCGCCTGAGTTGGGACGTGTTGGAGTCATTTTCAAAGGCTGCCCAACAAGCTGGCCTACCTGCTAGTACTGACTTCAACCAAGGCAACAACGAAGGTGTTGGCTATTTTGATGTGAACCAAAAAAATGGCTGGCGTTGGAACACCGCACAAGCTTTTTTAAGACCCACTTGTTTTGCCCGACCCAACTTTGAATTGTGGACACAAGCGCAAGTGGCAGGCCTGGTCATTGAAACAAATGCAGACGGATTGAAGCGCTGCACTGGCGTGAAAGTTTGGGACGGCCATCAAATGGTCACGGCCACCGCCACCCGCGAAGTGGCCTTGAGTGCTGGCAGCATTGGCTCCGCGCACATTTTGCAACTCGCTGGCATTGGCGACGCCCAAAGCCTGCACGACAAAGGCGTCGCTGTCACTCACGACCTGCCAGGCGTCGGTGCCAATTTGCAAGATCATTTGCAAATTCGCTCGGTGTACAAGGTGAAGAATGCCAAGACCCTCAACACCTTGGCCAACAGTTGGTGGGGCAAAGCCAAAATTGGTTTGGAATATGCCATGTCCCGCACGGGGCCCATGAGCATGGCGCCCAGTCAGTTGGGCGCGTTTACCAAAAGCAGCCCCGAGCATGCCTGGCCCAACATTCAATACCATGTTCAGCCCTTGAGCCTAGACGCGTTTGGTGAACCGCTGCACAACTTTCCAGCCATCACCGCCAGTGTTTGCAATTTGAACCCAAGCAGCCGCGGCAGCGTGACTTTAAAGAGCGCCAATTTCAATGACGCGCCAGCCATAGCACCCAATTATTTAAGCACCGAAGAAGACCGCAAAGTGGCCGCAGACAGTTTGCGAGTCACTCGGCGCATCATGTCGCAAGCTGCCATGGCGCCCTATGCGCCAGAAGAGTACAAGCCTGGCGCACAGTTCCAAACTGATGAAGATTTAGCGCGCTTGGCTGGCGACATTGCCAGCACCATTTTTCATCCTGTTGGCACCACACGCATGGGCCGCGACGACGACCCCATGGCCGTTGTCAACAGCCGATTGCAAGTGCGCGGCATTCAAGGTTTGCGCGTAGTAGATGCCGGCGTGATGCCCACCATCACCAGCGGTAACACCAACAGTCCCACACTCATGATTGCCGAAAAAGCAGCGCATTGGATGGCATTGGATGCCGCGGGAAATCCCTGATGGTTTGAGGGTTTGAATGCGGCTACATTCTCTTCACTCGATGAACTGCTGTTTGGGTTCGTTTTGAGGGCAGAGGAGACACCCAAACTATTCGAACATCAACATCCAAAACGAGATGTAACTTTTTATAAGCGTCGCGCAAGCGGCGCTTTTTTTTATGGAAATATTCATCGTCTCACTGGCGTCACTGTTTGCCGGCTTGGTCGATTCCATTGTGGGCGGTGGCGGCCTGATACTTATCCCCGCGTTGTTCGCCACCTTTCCCTCTGCACCGCCAGCGACCTTGCTGGGCAGTAACAAGAGTGCGTCTGTTTGGGGCACCGCATTTGCCACTTACCAATTCAGCCGAAAAGTCGATTTGCGGTGGGCCGCCCTTTTGCCTGCGGCCTTGGCGGGTGTTTTGGGCTCTGTGAGTGGCGCATGGGCGGTCACACAAATTGACCCCGGTTTTTTAAGACAGGCGTTGCCATTTTTGCTATTGGCATTGTTGGTCTACACCTTGGTGAAGAAAGAAATGGGCCAGACCCATGCGCCTTTGTTAAGTGGCCGCGGGGAAACTTATGTGGCCATCTTGATGGGCTTGGTCATTGGTTTTTACGATGGCTTCTTTGGCCCAGGCGCCGGCAGTTTTTTTGTTTTTGCATATGTCCGTTTATTGGGCTATGACTTTTTAAATGCGTCGGCCAATGCCAAGTTCATGAACTTGGCCACCAACTTTTCTGCCTTGGTTTTGTTCACGCTTCAAGGCCATGTGTGGTGGCATTTGGCGGTCCCCATGGCCATCGCCAATGTCATTGGCAGCCTGATTGGCACACGCTTGGCTTTGAAACATGGCGCAGGTTTTGTCCGCTATGTGTTCATGGCGGTTGTGGCCGCTTTGATTTTAAAAACTGGCTATGACGGTTTTTTGAAGTGAATCAACTAAGTGAGTTAGCTAAATGAGTTAGCTCAGTGAGTTAACTGCTGGTGTTGACGGGCACACGCTGCGACAGCGCGCACATCAATTCATAGCCAACCGTGCCGGCCGCCATGGCCACCTCGTCAATGGAAACACCAGCAGCACCCGCAACTTCCGTGGCTCCGGCATTGGTTTTTTGTGGCAAGCCCCATAAAGTCACTTCGCTGCCCAAGCCGGCCTGCGGCAATGGTGTCAGGTCCACTGTGATCATGTCCATGCTGACGCGGCCGACGGTGTGGGTGCGGACACCATCGACGCACACTGGTGTGCCGGTCGGTGCGCTGCGTGGATAACCGTCGGCATAACCACAGGACACAACGCCGATGCGCATGGCACGGTCGGCCACAAAGCTAGAGCCATAGCCCACTGTATCGCCAGGCTGTAAATGCTGAACACCCACGATGGCGGCATTCAAACTCATGACGGGTTGAAGCTGCCACTCGCTGGCCGTGTGCAAGGGGAAATCCGGCGCGCTGCCATACAAAGCAATACCGGGCCGCACCCAATCGGCGCGAACGTTTTGCGCTTTGGCATGCCGCAGCACGGCGGCACTGTTGCAGAGGCTTCGCTCGCCTGACAAGTCGTGCGTGAATTTTGAAAATGTAGCCACAGCGGCTTCAATGCCTTTCTCGCCATCGGCATCACTGAAATGCGTCATCAGCGAGATTTCGTCGACCTGGGGCAGCGCATTCAAGCGCGTCCATGCCGCTCTGAAGGCAGAAGGCGCAAAACCAAGCCGGTTCATGCCCGAGTTCATTTTTAAAAATACCCTGTGCGGCTGATGCGTTTTGTGCACGGCCAACATGTCAATTTGCGCCTCGTTGTGAACCACGTGCCACAAATTAAGCCGCGAGCACAATTCCAAATCGCGGGTTTCAAAGGCCCCTTCAAGCAAAAGTACAGGCCCGCGCCAACCCAATTGGCGAACGCGCTCTGCTTCCGACAGGTCGAGCAAGGCAAAACCATCTGCCGCACGAAGGGCCTCAAAAACGCGCTCGATGCCGTGACCATACGCGTTGGCTTTCACCACAGCCCAGACCAAGGCGTCCGGTGCAGCGGCCTTGATTTGCGCCAAGTTGTGGCGCAAAGCGTGGATGTCAATGGTGGCCTGAATCGGTCTTGGCATGTCAAATCGTTAAAAAACAGTGAATTTCAGAGGGAATTAGCCTAGATTGTGTCACCACATGGCGTGATATAACCGAAACTTACGCCAACTCAAAGCTCTTGTGTTGCTCTGTTTCTTTTTATTGACTCATCGACTGCGGCCCAACGCCCCTTCGATTCACTGCATGATTTCATGAAGCGCGGTTTTTACACCATCATGTCGGCCCAGTTTTTCAGCTCATTGGCCGACAATGCGCTCTTTGTGGCGGCCGTCGAGCTCATTCGCATTAGCGGCGGCGCTGAATGGCAACGTGCAGCATTGGTGCCCATGTTTGCGTTGTTTTATGTGGTGCTGGCCCCCTTTGTCGGCGCCTTTGCCGATTCACGGCCCAAAGGCGAGGTCATGTTCATCAGCAATGCCATCAAAGTGGTCGGCTGTCTGATGATGCTCTTTGGCACGCACCCTTTGCTGTCTTACGCCATTGTGGGTTTGGGCGCGGCGGCTTATTCGCCTGCCAAATATGGCATCTTGACCGAGTTGCTTCCCGCATCACAGCTGGTCAAAGCCAACGGCTGGATTGAAGGTTTGACCATTGCCTCCATCATTTTGGGCGTCTTGGTGGGCGGCCAATTGGTCGGGCCGCATGTGTCTGAATACCT
>CALPYQ020000180.1 GCA_943327965.2 Singulisphaera sp. GP187 | reverse complement strand
CAGCCGCAGATTCTCCAGGCGGAATGAATGTTTTAACTTCTGGATACTGGGCTTGAAGAATGGCGTTGCCACCACAGTGGTCACTGTGTAAGTGGGTATTAACCAACCGATCGAGTGATCGACCCTTCAATGCATTTTCTGTGAGCGCAACGGTTTGCCCTTGATGCGTGACATAGCCACTGTCAATGAGCGTGGCAGAGTCTGAATCGGTCAACAAAATGTTGTTGGCCGACAACCAGCCCCGTTCAAAAAACTGCAGGCCGGGAATCTTCAATAAAGCTGACATGAAGTTCAGTGGGTGTTGCTTCTCAACTCTCTGCGCAAAATTTTGCCCACATTGGATTTTGGCAATTCGTCTCTGAATTCAATGTACTTGGGTCGCTTGTAGCCGGTAAGGTTGTCGTGACAATAACGCGCCAAAGAATCTTCGGTCAGCATGCTGTCGCTTCTCACTACAAAGACTTTGATGGCCTCGCCCTGCATGGCATCTGGAATACCAATGGCTGCGCATTCCAAAACACCTGGACACAAAGAGATCACATTTTCTAATTCGGAAGGAAACACATTGAAGCCGCTGACAATGATCATGTCCTTTTTGCGGTCAACAATTCGGAAGTAGCCCTGCTCGTCCATGATGCCCACGTCGCCAGTGCGCATGTAGCCATCGGGCGTGAATGCTTTTCGCGTTTCTTCTTCTTGTTTGTAATAGCCCACCATCACGTTAGGACCGCGAATACAAATTTCGCCAGACTCGCCTTGCGGCAGGCTGTTGCCCTCTTCATCTTTAATGGCCATGTCAATGCTGGGCAAGGGCAAACCAATGGTGCCGCTAAACGAGGTTCGCGTTACGGGATTGTTGGTGCCAATGGCACACGTCTCACTCATGCCCCAGCCTTCAATCATGGCGCTGCCCGTGGCGGTTTGCCATGCGCGCGCTGTGCCTTCAGAGGCCGCCATGCCACCCGCTTGTGTGAGGCACAAGTTTGAAAAATCAATGGTCTTGAACATGGGGTGCTGCAGCAAGGCATTGAACAAAGTGTTCACGCCCGGCAGCATGTGGAAGGGCCGTCGTTTGAGGGTTTCAATGAACTTGGCAAAGTCTCGGGGGTTGGGCACCAAAGTGAGGTGCGAGCCCTGGCGAATGGCCAACAAACACAGCGTCAAGGCAAAGATGTGATACAGCGGCAAAGCCGCAATGCTATTGACTTTGCGTAAATCGGGCAGCCTGGACAAGGCAGGCGCAAACCAAGTTTCGGCTTGCAAAATGGCGGCCACAATGTTGCGATGCGTTAGCACAGCGCCTTTGGACAAGCCAGTGGTACCACCGGTGTATTGCAAAAACGCAATGTCGTCCAATGATTGCGACACCGCTTTGAAATTCAACTGCCGACCCGCAGAAATAGCTTGCTTGAACGACGTTACCTTGTGCTTGTCGTGCAGCGGCAACTCAAACTCGGGCACCATCTTGGCCAAATGCCTGACTGCAAAAGTGATCCACCGGCCATAAAACGGCCCTAACAAATCGCCCATTGAGGCCAACACCGTGTGCTGAATGCTCGTGCGTCCAATCACCTCGGCCAAGGTTGAGGCAAAGTTTTCCAAAATGACAATGGCCGATGCACCAGAGTCTTTCAATTGATGTTCAAGTTCGCGCGCGGTGTACAAAGGATTGACGTTGACGCAGGTGTAACCCGCACGCAAAACGGCCGCCATGGTGACCGCAAACTGCGGTACGTTGGGCAACATGATGGCAATCCGATCGCCAGGTTGTAAACCTTGCGCTTGAAACCACGCGCCCAATGCCTGCGACAACTGGTCCAACTCTTTGTAGGACATCCAGCGTTCCATGCAAACCGAAAAGGGGCTGTCCCCATGCTTTTGGAATGCTTGGTTTAGCAAATCGGTCAACGACGAATACTCGTTGGGATTGATTTCGTGTTTGACGTTGGCGGGGTAACTGTTAAGCCAAATCTTGTCCATGTACTGCTCCTAGGAATGCAAGCATTGTCGCCATTCTGAATACCCCTTGCCATGAGGCATTACCCCCGAATGTCACACCAAAAAAAACCACGATCAAATCAAAGCAAGTTAAGAAAATTTGTGCAAGAATAAGGGAAAACCCTATGAAGCAACTGAAAGCCCTCACACAATCGCTCTGGCGGCGTTGGACACGTTGGATTCCCATTCGAATCCTGAGTGAAAAACACCGCCCCAAAATGATTGCGCACTTGCAAGGTTTGGGCGCGCAAGATCGGTATTTGCGATTTGGCTATCCTGCCACCGACGAGCAAATTGAAAACTATGTCAATCACCTCAACTTTGAGCGTGATGACATTTACGGCGTCTTCAATCGGCGCCTCGACATTCTGGCCATGGCCCATTTGGCCTTCTCGGTCGACCCCCAATGGTCAACATGCGCCGAGTTTGGGGTCTCAGTCGATTTGCGTTTGCGAGGCAGAGGGCTGGGCGCACGTCTTTTTGAACGGGCGGTCATTCACGCACGCAACCAAGGCGTAGCTCTGATGTTCATTCATGCCTTGAGCGAAAACACGCCCATGCTCAAAATTGCCAAAAAAGCGGGTGCCCGTGTGGAGCGAGACGGCAGCGAGAGCGATGCCTATTTGAGCTTGCCAGCCGCCGATTTGGACAGTCAAATGAATGAATTGTTGGAAGAAGGCATGGCCGATTTGGATTTTCAGATCAAGTCACGCGCCAAACAATTCATGCAATTGTTACAAACCATGCAGGAAGTTAGGAAGGGTGTCCGCAAAGCGCGACACCAATCGGGCATTTAATCCGCTATCCTAGAGGCTTCGCAACAAAGGCTCTTTGCCACCCTCACTGTGTCCGACCCTCACCCTGCGCGTGAAGACAAACGCTCATTTCTCCAAAAATTGGCCGAGTTCATTCATCCCGGCCCAGACTCCAAAGACGAGCTGATTGAAACGCTCGCAGAAGCCGAAGACAACCGCATCATCAACGCCGAAAGCCGTGCCATGTTGGAAGGCGTCATTCGCATGGCCGACATGACTGCAGGCGATGCCATGGTGGCGGCACCGCGCATGGAGTTGCTGTCCATCGATGCGCCCTTCGATGAGTTGTTGAACCAAATCATTGACACCGCGCACTCGCGTTTTCCGGTCTACGAGGGCGATCGCGAAAACATCATTGGCATCTTGATGGCCAAAGATTTACTCAAGTTGCAACGCGCACCCGAACTCAACATTCGTGCTTTGTTGCGCCCGGTAGTGTTTGTGCCCGAGAGCAAAGGCTTGAACGATTTGCTCAGCCAATTTAGATACAACCGCCAACACTTGGCCATGGTCATTGACGAGTTTGGCCGCACCGCCGGCCTCATCACCATTGAAGATGTGTTGGAAGAAATTGTGGGCGAAATTGAAGATGAATTTGACATCGACGATGACGCTGGCGACATCTTTGGTTTGGCCGATCAAACCTATCGCGTCAGTGGCGACACATCACTCGAACGGGTCTCTGAAGCCTTTGGCGTCAAGCTCAATCCCGATGTTGAAAACGAAGAAACACACGACTTCGACACCATTGGGGGACTGATTGCGCACGAGATGGGCCATGTTCCCAAACGCGGTGAAAAATTCACTTTGTCGGGCCTTGATTTTGTGGTGCTGCACACCCGCGGTGGTGCGGTGCGTTGGTTCAAGGTCTCGCCTTCAAGCAAAAATAAATAATGACCATCTGGCCATGGCTCGTGTCCGTTTTGGCGGGTGTGCTGCATGGCTTTTCTATGGCGTGGCCCGCCTTTTTAGGGGGCGATGCTTTCCAAATATCGGGTCAAGCTTCAGGATTTTTACAGTGCCTTAGCATGGCCTTGCTTGGCGCATTGCTGCTGCGCGTAGCCTCTAGAGATGGCCCCCAAAAGCGTTTGTGGCTGCAAGCATTTTGGCTTTCGGGCCTGTTTGCTACCAGTGCCATGGTGGCCACATGGGGTTGGCTGTATGTGTCCATGAACAAATATGGCGGTCTGCCCGCATGGCTTTCGGCCGTTGCCGTACTGCTCTTGGCCATGGCTTTGTCGATTTACTTTGCCGTGGCAGGGGGCTTGTGGGCGGCGCTTTACAGGCGCTGGATTTTGAGCGACAGACACAACGAAGCCCGCTACGCCAACAAGCAAGCCGGCCTCACTTGGGAAGTACTTCGACAAGGCTTGGCTGGCGCCAGTTTGTGGGCTGCTTTGTGGACCTTGGCCGAGCTTTGCCGCGGTCAGTTGTTCACCGGATTTCCTTGGGGTGCTGCCGGCTACGCGCACACCGACAGTGCACTGGCAACCTATTTGCCTTGGGTGGGTGTGTATGGTGTGGGCGCCATCGCTGCTTTCATTGGCATGGCCGTGCCCCTTGCGGTGGCCATGTTCATGGCACAACGAACACACGCTTGGCGCTGGCTTGCATTGACCGTCATGGGCGCAGCAGGCGCTGTGCCTTTGGCCCTTCAAACCTATGGCACGTCATTTTCAGAAACGGCAGGCGGCATGTCGGTGCGTTTGCTTCAAGGCAATATTCCGCAAGACGAAAAGTTCATTCCAGGCCAGGGCGTGAAGTTGGCCATTCAATGGTACAGCGAGCAATTGTTGGCAAGCACAGAAGCTTTGGTGGTCACGCCCGAAACCGCCATTCCAGTTTTGCCGCAACAATTGCCGCGCATTTATTGGCAACAGTTGCAAGATAAATTTGCGCCTTTACACACCTTGGATGCAGCGCAAGTTGCTCACACACCATCCCCTCAAAAATCAAATCAATTGGCATTGATCGGCGTGCCCTTGGGCGGCGCTGGCGCTGGCTACACCAACTCCGTGGTGGCCATT
>CALPYQ020000179.1 GCA_943327965.2 Singulisphaera sp. GP187 | reverse complement strand
TGGTGTCTACCGGCTTGCTGGCCTTCATTGGCGCTTGGAACGAATTCATGTTTGCCTTGACCTTTGTGGTCAATGACACCGAACGCACTGTGCCTGTGGCCATCTCTTTGATTGCGGGCGCTACGGCATTTGAAATTCCATGGGGCACCATCATGGCAGGCTCAGTGATTGTCACTGTGCCTTTGCTGTTGCTGGTGTTCTTCTTCCAAAAGCGCATTGTGTCTGGCCTAACGGCTGGCGCAGTCAAAGGTTAATTTTCTTTCTGTCCTATTTGTAATTTAATTTATGAGCAAAGCACCTAACAACAACTGGTGGCGCGGTGGCGTCATTTACCAAATTTATCCACGCTCTTTTGCAGACAGCAATGGCGATGGTGTGGGCGACTTGCCCGGCATCACACAACAATTGGACTATGTGGCCAAGCTGGGTGCTGATGCGGTCTGGTTGTCGCCTTTTTTCAAGAGCCCCATGAAGGATTTTGGGTATGACGTTAGCGACTATTGCGACGTCGATCCTTTGTTTGGCACGCTAGACGATTTTCGCGCCTTGGTCGAAAAGGCCCACAACTTGGGCCTGAAGGTGATGATTGACCAAGTGCTGTCACACACCTCCGATCAGCACCCTTGGTTTGCAGAAAGCCGTGCATCGCGCAACAACCCCAAAGCCGATTGGTATGTCTGGGCTGATGCCAAAGAAGATGGCAACCCACCCAACAACTGGCTGTCTATTTTTGGGGGCAGTGCTTGGCAGTGGGACACCCGTCGTCGTCAGTATTACCTGCACAATTTCTTAAGCAGCCAGCCCGATTTGAACTATCACAACCCCGATGTGGTGAATGCCATTTTGGGCACCGTGAAGTTCTGGCTAGAGCTGGGCGTGGATGGCTATCGCTTGGACACTGCCAACTATTATTTCCACGACAAAGAATTGCGCAACAACCCAGGACGCGGTCAACCCAAGGGCAACGACCCTGCTGTGAATGACGTCAACCCCTATGGCTGGCAGTATCACAAGTTTGACAAAACACAGCCCGAAAACCTGGGCTTTCTGAAACAACTGCGCGCATTGCTCGACCAATATCCCAACACCACCATGGTGGGCGAAATTGGCGACGACGACGGTCTGACGATCATGGCGGAATACACCAGCGGTGGTGACAAGCTCCACATGGCCTACAGCTTTGACTTGCTCGGTCCCGACAGCAGCAGCACCTACTTGCACGACTTGATGACCCGCTTTGCCGAAAAGAACGCCACGGGCTGGCCATCTTGGGCGCTGTCCAACCACGACGTTGTGCGTGTGGGTTCGCGTTGGGGCGGTGCGTCTGCGGATGTCCGCAAACTGCGGGTGGCAGCGGCTTTTCAAATGTGCCTGCGCGGCTCACCTTGTTTGTACCAAGGTGACGAATTGGGACTGCCCGAAGCGCAAGTGGCCTACGAAGATTTGCAAGACCCCTATGGCATCACCATGTGGCCAGAATTCAAAGGCCGCGATGGTTGCCGCACACCCATGCCTTGGGATGGCAAAGCCAATGACATGGGCTTTGGCAGTGGCGCGAAAAAGCCATGGCTGCCATTAACAGAAGCCTATCGCGCGTTGGCCGTCTCTGAACAAGACAAAGACCCCGCGTCTTTACTCAACTTCTACCGCAATTTGCTGGCTTGGCGCAAAGGCCACGACGTGCTGCTGCATGGCGATCAAGCACTGCTGCCTGTGCACCCACAAGTGATGGCTTTTGTGCGTCAACACGAAGGCCAACAAGTTTTGTGTGCCTTCAACTTCAGCGACAGCGCTGCCAGCATGGCATTGCCTGCCAACTTCAAGCCTGCATCGGTATTGCCTGTGCCAGGTTTGAGCGGCGGCAGTGTGTCGGGCGACAGCATTGAGTTGGCAAGCTACGGCGTCTTGCTGTTGGCAATTTGATCCATCCCCGTGACATTGAACTTGTCCTTTATTTGAACTGACATCGGAGACCAGCATGTCACGCATCGATTTTCAAAACGTCTGTAAGCGCTACTCACCCGAGTTGCCTTTGACGATCAACAACGCCAACATCACCATTGAGCAAGGTGAGTTTTGTGTGTTTGTCGGACCTTCGGGTTGCGGCAAATCCACCTTGCTGCGCATGGTGGCGGGCCTGGAGGACATTAGCGCTGGCGACTTGCTCATTGAAGGTCAACGCGTGAACGACTTGCCACCCGCCAAGCGCGGCGTGGCCATGGTGTTCCAAAGTTATGCGCTGTATCCGCACATGACGGTGGGTGAAAACATGGCGTTTGGTTTGCGCGTGTTGGGCTCGAACAAAGCGGAGATTGACCGTAAAGTTAAAGCAGCTGCCGACATCTTGCAGCTCACACCTTTGCTCGACCGTCTGCCCAAAGCTTTGTCGGGGGGCCAACGCCAACGGGTGGCCATTGGCCGCGCCATTGTCAAAGAACCCAAGCTGTTTTTGTTCGACGAACCCTTGTCCAATTTAGATGCCGCCTTGCGTGTGCAAACGCGTTTGGAAATTGCCAAGCTGCACAAGGACATGAACTCTGCCAGCATGATTTATGTCACGCACGATCAAGTTGAGGCCATGACCTTGGCCAACAAAATTGTGTTGCTGCACACAGGCGATCTGATTCAAGAGCGCGGCAGTGTGGCGCAAGTGGGTTCGCCCATGAATTTGTACCACCGCCCTGGTAGTTTGTTTGTGGCCGAGTTCATTGGCTCGCCCAAAATGAATTTGCTCAAAGGCGAATTGACAGACGCGCAAGAGGGCTATGCCACTGTCAAAGTGGGCGACCAACTGATCAAAGCAGCCGTCGACGCGCGTCATTTGAAAGCCGGTGAGACAGTGCAACTGGGCATTCGCCCGGAGCACATTCCTCTAACCTCGACAGGCGCTGGCAGCAACATCACGGGACACCTGCAGCACATTGAGCGCTTGGGCGACTCGTCATTGTTGTACGTTCAAATGGGTGAGGGTCAAGCGGTGACCACGGTCAAAGTTGAAGGCAGTGCCACCACCCACGCGGGTACCTCGCTTAGCCTGTGCATGTTGCCCGACCAATTGCACTTGTTTGACAGCAAAGGCATGGCTTGCCAGCGCACGGTGGCATTGCCCAACTGATATGTCTGTTGTACCTGACTGGCGCCAACAGGTCGCCTATCAAATTTACCCACGCTCATTTGCAGACAGCAATGGTGATGGCATTGGCGACTTGCCAGGCATCACGGCCAAGCTAGACCATTTGGATGCATTGGGGGTGAAGATTGTTTGGTTGTCGCCCGTTTATGACTCGCCCAACGACGACAACGGCTACGACATTCGCGACTACCGCAGCATCATGAAAGAGTTTGGCACCATGGCCGACTTTGACACCATGCTGGCAGGCATGAAGGCTCGCGGCATTCGCTTGATGATGGACTTGGTGGTGAACCACACCTCCGATGAGCACGCGTGGTTTAAGCAAGCCCGTAGTTCACGAAGCAATCCGTACCACGACTATTACATTTGGCACGACCCCGTAGAGGGACGCGAGCCCACCAACTGGGAAGCGGCCTTCAATGGGTCTGCATGGACCTTGAATGAAGCCACGGGCGAGTACTACCTCCACATGTTTTCAAAAAAACAGCCCGACCTGAATTGGGAGAATCCCAAGGTTCGGCAAGAGGTGTATGACTTGATGCACTTTTGGTTGAAAAAGGGCGTAGGCGGCTTTCGCATGGATGTGATCAACATGATCTCCAAGCCATGGCTCAGCCCAGCGCAAGCGCAACAAGCCAAACGCAATTTGCCAGACGCCCCCAAAGTACAAGAAGGGTTTTTACAACCTGCCTTTGAAATGGTGACACATGGCCCGCGCTTCATGGCCTTCATGCATGAGATGAAACAGGAAGTGCTGGACCACTACGATTGCATCACGGTGGGTGAAGCACCTTGCGCCACGGTTGAACAAGCGCAAGAAATAACCGATGCAACAACGGGCGCCTTGAACATGGTGTTTCAGTTTGAGCACATGGATGTTGACAGCCAACCCGGCAAAGGCAAATGGGCCCTCAAGCCTTTGCACTTGCCAGATTTGAAAGCGTCATTGAGTCGGTGGCAAACCGGTTTGCATGGCAAGGGTTGGAACAGTTTGTACTGGTGCAATCACGATCAACCGCGCGCTGTCTCGCGTTTTGGCGACGCCAACCAACACCGCATCCGTTCCGCCAAAATGTTGGCCACCTGCTTGCACATGATGCAAGGCACGCCCTTCATTTACCAAGGCGAAGAATTGGGCATGACCAACGTGGCTTGGCACCACATCGATGCCTACCAAGACATTGAAACACGCAACATGTATGCGCAAGCTGTTCAGCACAAAGGTCTGTCACATCAAGAGGTGATGGCGTCCATCCATGCCAAAGGCCGCGACAATGCACGCACGCCCATGCAATGGTCTGCCGCACATCAAGCGGGCTTTTCAACAGGCACGCCTTGGCTGGCATTGAACAACAACTTTGCGCAAGTGAATGCGCAGCAAGCCCTTGCTGATCCCGATTCGATTTTTCATTACTATCGCCAACTGATTGCGCTGCGTCAGGCATGGCCGGTTTTGGTGGACGGCAATTACAGTTTGTTGTTGCCCAAGCACCCCGCTTTGTTTGCGTACACACGCCAATTGAACGACGTGACATTGTTGGTGGTGTGCAATTTCAGTGCGCAATTTCAGGGCTTGCCATTGAAGCAACTCCCTGATCTTTCTAACGCCACGCCCTTGATTGGCAACTTGCCGAAAGAAGAATGGCCCTTGGCACCGGATACCTTGGCGGCTTGGGAAGCCCGCGTGTATGTTTTAAACCAAGGCGTGCCAAGCTA
>CALPYQ020000178.1 GCA_943327965.2 Singulisphaera sp. GP187 | reverse complement strand
GTCATGCGCCTGACGATAACGACTGATCCTCGTTAAACTCTAGCCATGACAGAAGACCAGAACGTCGACACTCGTTTTGAATTGGACGATCGCCAGCGCGCCATGCTGGCCGAGATGGGCGTGCGCGTTTGGTTGCCCAAAACGCCGCTTAGCAAAACTGCGGAAATGCCTGCGATAAATACGGAGGCACCTTCAACGCCCCCTCTGCCAAAGCTGGTGCCCATGCCGGTGGTCGACATCAGTGCCTTGCCTCAAGGCATTGCCGCCATGGATTGGCCTGCATTGCAATCGGCGGTGTCTGCTTGCACCGGTTGTGGCTTGTGCCAAGGACGTCAGCAAGCCATTTTGGGTGAAGGCCTGCAGACTGCAGATTGGATGATTGTGGGCGACGCGCCTGGCGAAGACGAAGACAAAGAGGGCGTCAGTTTTGCAGGCCCCGCAGGTCAACTGCTTGACAACATGCTGAAGGCCTTGGGCCTTACACGCCAACAAGTTTATTTAACGCATGCCCTGAAATGCCGGACACCGTCTGGGCGCAATGCCAGTCAGGTCGAGGTATCGCATTGCGCGGCCTATTTGGGTAGGCAAGTGGCGTTGGTTCAACCGAAAGTTATTGTGGCCATGGGTAGAACGGCGGCCATGGCGCTCTTGCAAAGCACCGAGCCATTGGGCAAGCTTCGTGCTGAAGTGCAAAGCTTTCAGGGTGTGCCAGTGGTGGTCACTTACCCGCCCGCTTATTTGCTGCGCAACCAAGCTGACAAGGCCAAGGCTTGGTCCGATTTGTGTGTGGCTGCCAGTTTGGCGCAGCCTTAAGTCTTGCGATCGCTGGGCCACAGAACGCTGGCAATCGAGACGATCATCAGGCCCATGGCAGCCCAGTCTTGCCAATGCAATTGTTCGTTCAAGGCCCAAGCACCACTGAAAACGCCCAAGATCGGAATCATCATGACACTCAGCGTAGAGGCCACGGGTGGCAGCGAGCGTGCCAAATAAAACCAGGCGGCGTGTGCAAAGCCAAAAACCAAAACAGCGTTGTAAATGATGGAGGCCCAATGCGTGCTGGTGGGTGCCACCCATCGGTCAGACTCAAACACAGTGGCCAAAACAGCAATGACGACACTGGTCATGGCGGTCATCCAAAAAGTCAAAGTCAAGGTGGGCAAAGGAATGCTGGTTCTTCTGAGCAGTTGCGTGCCCAAAGCCCAGGTGCTGGCCGCACCCAAGGCCACCAAAACACCAACGGGTTTGCCAGAAAAATTGACCAGTTCATGCCACAGCAAAAAAATCACACCAATGGCTGCTGCAGTGACGCCTGTCCAATTTCGCTTTGACAATTGCGTCTTGAAAATAATGGCGCCAATGAGGGCCGAAAAAATGGGCATGGTGTAGCCCAAAATAGCGGAGCGTCCGCTGGACAATAGACTGACCGCCAAGATGATCAGGATATGCCAGAAGAACATGTTGAAAACGGACAATATGAGAAGCTCTTTCCAATATTGCCGGGGTACCTTGAATGGGACCTTTAAGAAGAGCAAAACCAAGCCTAAAACGGGCGTCCCAATCAACAAGCAAATCATGCGGTAGGTGAGGGGCGGAAAGCCGGTCACGCCCACTTTCATGACGGGCCAATTGAATCCCCAGACCACAGTCAAAAGGGCGAGGACAATCCATTGGCGAGTGGTCAGTGCATGCATGGGGTCCGATCTTAGGCGGAAAATACAATTTATGCCGTTTGCAGTCAGGTAGAACGCTCGACCCTTTAAAATCTCGCCATGACCTTCTTAGAAAAACTGCAAGGCGCCGAGCGCCAAAACGGCTCTCTGTTGTGCGTGGGCCTCGACCCCGAGCCCAGCAAATTTCCATCGAGCCTCAAGGGCGATGCCAGCAAGATTTATGATTTTTGCGCGCAGATTGTCGATGCCACAGCCGACTTGGCCATTTCCTTCAAGCCTCAAATTGCGTACTTTGCGGCGCACCGTGCCGAAGATCAGTTGGAAAAACTCATGGAACACATGCGCCGGCATGCGCCGCATGTGCCCGTTATTTTGGACGCCAAGCGCGGTGACATTGGTTCCACCGCCGAGCAATATGCCAAAGAAGCTTTTGAGCGCTACGGCGCCGACGCAGTCACCCTGTCACCCTTCATGGGCTTTGACTCGGTGCAGCCTTATTTGAAATACCACGGCAAGGGCGCGTTCTTGCTTTGCAGAACTTCCAACCCAGGCGGCGACGATTTGCAAAACCAACGCTTGGCATCGGTTGAAGGCCAACCCTTGCTGTACGAACACGTGGCCAAGTTGGCGCAAGGCCCATGGAATTTGAACGGTCAGTTGGGCTTAGTGGTGGGCGCTACCTATCCTGCAGAAATTGAGCGTGTGCGCAGTTTGGCACCCACTTTGCCTTTGCTCATTCCGGGCGTGGGGGCGCAAGGCGGAGATGCCGTGGCCACCATCAAAGCGGGTTATCGCCAAAGCCATGGCGTTACCACGGGCGCAGTCATTGTGAATTCATCGCGCGCCATTTTGTATGCATCTTCAGGTGATGACTTTGCACAAGCCGCGCGCAAAGAAGCAGAGCGCACGCGCGATTTATTGAAGGCTGCGGCGCAAGGCTGATCAAGCCTCATACATCTGAGCGTCATCACGCACTCAGCCCTCAAGCATGCAGGGCATTTTATGTTTGGAGTAAGCGCTTTAAGTATCGGCCCGTAAAGCTGTTGGGGTTTTCAGCCAGCGTTTCGGGTGTACCCACCCCCACCACGGTGCCGCCGCCAGAGCCGCCCTCGGGTCCCATGTCGATCAACCAATCGGCGGTTTTGATCACATCCAAGTTGTGTTCAATGACCACGATGGTGTTGCCTGCATCGCGCAGTTGGTGCAAAACTTTGAGCAGCAATGCAATGTCCGCAAAGTGCAAACCTGTGGTGGGCTCGTCCAAGATGTAAAGCGTGCGACCGGTGTCGCGCTTGGACAATTCCAAGGCCAACTTCACACGTTGTGCTTCACCGCCCGACAAGGTAGTGGCCGCCTGGCCCAAGCGGATATAGCTCAATCCCACATCGAGCAAAGTTTGCAACTTGCGTGCACTGGCGGGAACAGCGCTGAAGAATTCAAACGCTGTTTCAACCGTCATGTCGAGCACTTGGGCAATGTTTTTGCCTTTGTACAAAATTTCCAATGTTTCGCGGTTGTAGCGTTGGCCGTGGCACACATCGCATGGCACATACACATCAGGCAAAAAGTGCATTTCAACTTTGACCATGCCGTCGCCTTGACAGGCTTCGCAGCGGCCGCCGCCATTGGATGCATTCACGTTGAAGCTGAAACGTCCAGGACCATAGCCGCGTTCACGTGCCGCAGGGACTTCCGTCATCAGGTCGCGAATATGGGTAAACAAACCGGTGTACGTCGCAGGGTTGCTGCGCGGTGTCCGACCAATGGGCGACTGATCGACATTGATCACTTTGTCAAAGTGGTACAAGCCCAAAATGTCTTCGTGTGCGGCAGGTTCGTCGTGTGCGCGGTGGATGCTGCGCGCTGCCGCGGTGTACAACGTTTCGTTGACCAATGTCGATTTGCCAGAGCCCGAAACACCTGTGACGCAGGTGAGCAATCCCACCGGAAAAGCAACGCGCACATCTTTCAAGTTGTGACCGCTGGCGCCAATAATTTCGATGAAATCTTTGCCAGGTGCGTTGCGCTTGACGGGCACTTCGATGGCTTTGCGACCTGACAAATACTGACCTGTCAAAGAGTTGGGCGCTTGCAAAATATCTTCGCAAGTGCCTTGCGCCATAACGCGGCCACCGTGCACACCTGCACCTGGCCCCATGTCGATCACATGGTCGGCAATGCGGATCATGTCTTCGTCGTGCTCGACCACCAGCACACTGTTGCCAATGTCGCGCAAATGTTTGAGTGTGCCAATCAGGCGGTCGTTGTCGCGCTGGTGCAAACCTATGCTGGGCTCGTCCAACACATACATCACACCTGTGAGACCTGAGCCAATTTGGCTGGCCAATCGAATGCGTTGTGCTTCGCCGCCAGACAGCGTGTCGGCGCTGCGGTCTAGGCTCAAATAATTCAATCCCACATCGTTCAAGAACTTCAAACGTGAGCCAATTTCCCGCACCACTTTGTCAGCAATTTCAGCTTTGGCACCGCGCAATTGCAGGCTCTGAAAATAGGTTTGCGCTTCACCCAAGGTGACGTGATTCACTTCATAAATGGCGCGTGCTTGACTGCCCTCGCCCACACGCACATGGCGTGCTTCGCGGCGCAGACGGGTGCCATTGCAATCGGTACAAGCATGGTGACTGCGCATGCGCGCCAAGTCTTCGCGCACCACACTCGAGTCGGTTTCTTTGTAGCGACGCGTGAGGTTGGGAATGATGCCTTCAAAGGGATGTTTCTTGGTGACGCGTTTGCCTTGCGACGCACCCGACTCCACGATGTAACTGAACTTGATGTCTTCTTCGCCCGAGCCCCACAAGATGCAATGACGCACCGTTTCGGGCAAGGACTCAAAAGGCGCTTCCACATCGAATGCGTAATGCTTGGCCAAGCTCTCCAGCATGCTGAAATAAAAACCATTGCGACGGTCCCAGCCTTTGATGGCACCGCTGGCCAAACTCAAGGAGGGGAAGGCCACCACGCGGTCAATGTCAAACACTTCGGTGGTACCAAGGCCGTCACACGTTGTACAAGCACCCATGGGCGAGTTGAATGAGAACAAGCGCGGTTCAAGTTCTGCAATGGCATAGTGACACACAGGTCACGAAAATTTGGCGTTGAACATGTGCTCTTTGCCGGAGTCCATTTCAACGGCCACGGCGCGCTGCTCTGCCAAGCGCAAGGCGGCTTCAAAGCTCTCTGCAATGCGCTGGCGCAACGCATCGCGTGC
>CALPYQ020000177.1 GCA_943327965.2 Singulisphaera sp. GP187 | reverse complement strand
GTCATTGTGTTTGGTGGCATTTATGGCGGGCTCTTTACGCCCACTGAAGGCGCGGGCGTGGGCGCGGCTTCGACCTTTGTGGCAGCCCTCATCAAGCGCGAAATTACGTGGGCCAAGTTCAAAACATGCTTTTATGCCACCGCCGAAAGCTCGGCCATGATTTTCATGATCTTCATTGGCGCCGATGTCATGAACTCTTCCTTGGCATTAACGCAAGTGCCTAACCAATTGGCCGCAACGGTCAGCAGCTGGGGACTTGCACCCTTGATGGTTGTCACGGCCATTTTGCTGTTCTATGTGGTTTTGGGCGCGGTGATGGACGAACTCAGCATGATTTTGCTGACCATTCCCATTTTCTTCCCCATGGTCATGGGATTGGATTTTGGGTTGTCCAAGGAATACACCGCCATTTGGTTTGGCATCATGGTGCTCATGACTGTCGGCTTTGGGTTACTGGCACCGCCTGTCGGTTTGAATGTGTATGTGGTCAACAGCATGGCCAAAGACGTGCCCATCTCTGAAAGCTACAAAGGCGTCATGCCCTTCCTGATCAGCGATACCATTAGAACCATCTTGTTGTTGTTTTTCCCCGGGATATCCCTGTGGCTGATTCAATACGTTGCTTAATTCATTGCTCAATTTGAGTGAATGATCCGTTAATATTCATCTCATCGTTTATTGGAGACTTTCATGATCAAACGTCGCTCACTATTAAAGACGGGTGCTGTAGCCGCCATCGGCGCCCCAGCCATTACGGGATTTGCCCAGCAAACAGTCACATTGAAGTTTCACACCTTCATGGCGCCACAGTCCAATGTGTGGCTCAACATGCACAAAGCATGGATGAACAAGGTTGAAAAAGAATCGGGCGGCCGCATCAAGTTTGAAGCCTATCCCGCCATGCAATTGGGCGGTACACCGGTTCAACTGTACGACCAAGCGCGCGATGGCGTTGTCGACATTATTTGGACACTGCCAGGCAATACAGCGGGCCGCTTCCCTCGGATTGAAGTGTTTGAATTGCCCTTCATGATGAACAACGCAGAAGCCACTTCCAAGGCCTACTGGGAGTATGTTCAAACCATGGCGGCCGATGAGTTCAAAGACACCCATGTCATTGCCTTGCACGTTCACGGACCCGGCGTTATTCACACAGTCGACAAACCCGTCAAGAATGTGGCAGACATGAGGGGCTTGAAAATGCGTGCACCAACGCGTCAAGTGACCAAGCTGATGGGCGCACTGGGTGCTATTCCTGTGGGCATGCCCCTGCCCGGTATTCCTGACGCTTTGTCCAAAGGCACCATCAACGGCGCCGTCATCCCCTGGGAAGTGGTTCCTGCCGTCAAGGTGCATGAACTGACCAAGTTTCATGCCGAATTTGATCCAGCCGGTGGTAGCTTGTACACCACGACTTTTGTCATGGCGATGAACAAAGCCAAGTACAACGCTTTGCCACCCGACTTGAAAAAGATCATTGACAACAACTCTGGCATGGAAACCTCCGCTTGGCTTGGCAAGGTTCAACAAGAAGGTGATGTCCCTGGCCGCAAATCTGCCAGCGATCGCAACAACACCATCTTCACGGTAGGCCCTGAAGAGGCTCAAGAGTTCCGCCGCAAATCACGCGCCCTTGAAGTGGAATGGGTTGAGGACATGAACAAGCGGGGGCATGATGGTCGCAAGTTGATTGATACTGCCCGCGCTTTGATTGAAAAACACGCCAAATCTCCAGCCGCCAAATCACCGGCCAAAAAAGCTTGAGCTATCAACGCCAATTGATCAAACACTGCCGAGCTTGTGGCTCGGCAGTTTTGTATCGGCTGCCTGATGATGGCGATACCAAGGAGCGTGCAGTCTGCAGCACTTGTCATTTGGTCCATTATGAGAACCCACTGAACGTGGTGGGCACCGTTCCCTATTTGGGTCAACGTGTTTTACTTTGCAAAAGAAACATCGAACCCCGCAAAGGCAAATGGACCTTGCCCGCTGGTTTTATGGAATTGGGCGAAAGTACAGCTCAGGGTGCGGCACGTGAAACAACAGAGGAAGCAGGCGCGCATTTCAACATTGGTAATTTATTTACCGTCATGAGTGTGCCTCGAGTGGGCCAGGTGCATCTTTATTATTTGGCTGAACTGCTCAACGAAGACTTCAATCCTGGCTTTGAAACGCAAGAAGCCAGAATGTTCAGCGAGTCTGAAATTCCCTGGGAAGAGCTGGCTTTTAGAACCGTTCAAGAAACTTTAAAGCATTACTTTGAAGACCAAAAATCAGGCAAATTTGAAGTACATGCCTTCAACATTGATTGAAGTCAAGACGAACTGCTTCAGATTCGTTGTATCCTCAAGGTGTTAAGTTTTTTGAAGGAAGTTTCATGTACAAATTGATCGTCGCCGGTGCACTGAGTACCTTGGCATTGGTTTCAGTCGCTCAGACTGCAGCGCCCACAGCGCCCGTGATTCCAGCTGCGCCAGCAGCGGCCCCCTCCCCCGCTCCTGCGGCAACACCCTCTGCTGCACCTGCCAGCAAACCCGCTGCAGAAGCCCCCAAAGCTGCCAAGAAAGCAGCCAAAAAGAAAAAATCCAAAGCCAAAAAGAAATCTGCTTGATTTTTCCTTTTCCCAAACGAGCCCTGCGATGCGGGGCTTTTTTTTGCTCAAGTCGGGCTGAACTTGAGTGAAAATAGACCTGTGGCCATTCCTCAGTCTTTCATCCAAGAATTACTCTCCCGCGTCGATGTCGTGGAGGTAGTGGGCCGCTATGTCCAACTCAAAAAAGGCGGCGCCAACTTCATGGGCTTGTGCCCTTTTCATGGCGAAAAATCACCCAGTTTCACAGTCAGCCCCACCAAACAATTTTTCCATTGCTTTGGCTGTGGCAAGAATGGCAATGCCGTTGGCTTCTTGATGGACCACGCCGGCATGACCTTTATCGAGGCCGTGAAAGACTTGGCGCAACAAACCGGCATGACGGTGCCCGAAGACGATCTGTCCCCCCAAGATCGCGCCAAAGCAGCAGAACAAAAACAAAAACAAGCCACCCTGAGCGACATGCTTGAAAAGGCAGGCGAGTCTTATCGGCAACATCTCAAAACAGCACCGCATGCAGTTGCTTATCTCAAAGGGCGTGGCTTGTCGGGTCAAATTGCCAAACGTTTTGGTTTGGGCTATGCACCCGAAGGCTGGCGAAGTTTGGCCAGCGTTTTCCCAAATTACGACGACCCGTTGTTGGTAGAAACTGGGCTGGTCATCGTCAACGAAGAAGACGGTAAACGCTACGACCGGTTTAGAGATCGGGTCATGTTCCCTATTCGAAATATCAAAGGTGAATGCATCGGGTTTGGCGGCCGTGTCATGGGCGATGGCACGCCCAAATATCTCAACTCACCCGAAACACCGGTCTTCCACAAAGGCCGTGAACTGTATGGATTGTTTGAAGCCAGAGACAGCATTCACGCCGAAGGCTATGTGCTGGTGACAGAAGGCTACATGGACGTGGTGGCCCTGGCCCAATGGGGCTTTCCCAATGCGGTTGCCACTTTGGGAACAGCATGCACGCCAGACCATGTCCAAAAATTGTTTCGATTTACCGATGCGGTGGTTTTCAGCTTTGATGGTGACAATGCTGGAAGACGAGCTGCCAGAAAAGCCTTGGAAGGCGCACTCAGTTATGCGTCTGATGTTCGAAGCATCAAATTTTTGTTCTTGCCGCAAGAACACGACCCCGACAGCTACATTCGAGAAAAAGGCTCTGAAGCATTTTCAAGCTGCGTCGCGCAAGCCATGCCCTTGTCTAAATTTTTGATCGAAGTGGCATCAGAAGGATGTGAACTTCAATCTGCAGAGGGCCGAGCCCACCTCTCAAGCAATGCAAGCCCTTTGTGGCGAGCCCTTCCAGATGGCGCCCTGAAAAGACAGTTGCTGTCAGAATTGGCGCAACTGATTCAACTCGATCCCGCTGAGTTAGCTGGCTTGTGGCTTCAACAAGCCGAAGCACAGGCGGCACGCAGCATGCCGCGAAATGCGGTCAACAACCGCACCCCTGGTAGTTTCCAAACTGGCACTTCACAGAATACCCTTGGAACAACCTTAAATGCGGGTGCGGCTTACGACCCAGAGTCGACACCATCGCCCTACCAGCCCAACCGCAGCAGCTATCCCAATGGCACAGGACGGCGTGCTAGGCCAGATGGCAAGACCTGGCAGCAAGATTCACAAGGTAAATGGCGCTTGGTCGGTGGCGCTGCCGATTTGAATGCTGGCTCACTGGGCCCTAGAACTCAACCCGCCAGCAGAGCCGATCATGCCATTCGACTGGTTTTGTCCAACATGGCTTTGTGGGACGGCCTGTCTGCCGAAGACCATGCCATGCTGTGCGATTTGCCAGACCAACACGGCCAACTGATGCGCTGGCTTGACAGCCAATTTCATGACCATGGCCCCCTAGCTTGGGGTACATTGCAAGAAGAAATTAAACCTCAAAGTTTTGCAAACTTTGTTGAAAAGCTAATGGCAGAACACGCCCCCACTGAACCCGGCACCAACCCCGATTTTGAACCCGGCGAGGCGTATCAAGAGCTTCGATTGTTGCTCAACATGATGCTCATTGACCGACTCAAAGAACTTGAAACCGAGGCATTGAAAGCTGCAGAATCAAGCCAAGATCCCGAGGCCTTGAACCGATGGCGAGACCTTCATCAAAGAAGGCGCGCCCTCATGAATTCAGAAATTCATTGAGTTTTTTCTAGGCTTTTGGGTATAATCCAACCCTCAGGCAAGAGCGACAGCAGCACCTCCGGACCCGGCCAACGCCTCAGCGCACCCCCTTCCAGGGACGGCCAAACTACCGCAAGGACTGCACTCCAAATGTTCGCCCAGACATCTTGCCTCTAAAACCCATGCATTCCATGTGACCTG
>CALPYQ020000176.1 GCA_943327965.2 Singulisphaera sp. GP187 | reverse complement strand
GTGACTATCACCGAGCCGGCCATGATGGTGCCCCAGGGTATTTCAAAGGCCGTGGCACCCGCGATCAGTGAAATGGCCACAGGCACAGTGCGTTCGGTGTCATTGACCACAAAGGTCAAGGCAAACATGAATTCGTTCCAAGCGCCAATGAAGGCCAGCAAGCCGGTAGACACCAGCGCGGGCCAGAGCAAGGGCATGAACACTTGAAAAATAATGCGCAGCGGACCGCAGCCGTCCATGATGGCCGCTTCTTCCAACTCCACAGGCAGCTCGCGCATGAAGGTGGTCAAGATCCAAACCGTAAAGGGCAGTGTGAAGATGGTGTAGGGCAAAACCAAACCCCATGCCTTGTTGTAAATGCCCAGCCACTGAATGAGTTCAAACATGCCCGACAACACCGCAACTTGCGGAAACATGGACACGCCCAAAATAGAAATCAACAACAGGCCCTTGCCCTTGAAGCGAATGCGGCCCAATGCGTAAGCGGCCGTGATGCCCATCAACATGGCAAAGCCCACGGTCAGAACCGACACCATGACCGAGTTGACCAAGCTTTTGCCAAAGGGTTGGACCCCCTCAAACAAGGCGTAGTAATTGCGCAGGTCCGCTTGGTCGGGAATGATTTGCGTGTTGAAGAGTGCTGTGCCCGTTTTCAAAGACGTTGAAATGGCATACACAAAGGGATAAACGGACACCAACACCACCAATGCCGAGGCAATGTAAATGAAGGCCGTGGTCCAAGAAGAGCGGGTTTTCATTTGGCATCCTCCGACATTTTGACGCGGGCCAACTTCAAAAAGATGATGGCCGTTAGCAAGATGATCAAGAACAAAGAGGTGGACGCAGCCGAGCCATAACCCATGTTGCCGTACTCCACCATTTCGCGGCGGACAAAGCCCGACATGCTGATGGTGGTGCTGCCATTGGCGGTCAACACATAAATCAGATCGAACACGCGCAGCGAGTCCAGCAAGCGGAAGACCACCGCCACCAGCAAGGGCTGACGAATGAGCGGCAAGGTAATTTTCCAAAACACGCGCAAGGGGTGAACCCCGTCTACGCGCGCAGCCTCATAACAATCTTTGGGGACAGTTTGCAAGGCCGCCAAAATGAGCAGGGCCATGAATGGCGTGGTTTTCCAAACATCGACCAACACCACCGTCCACAGCGCATAGGCGGGCTCTGCGGTCCAGGCAATTTTTTGCGAGATGATGCCCAGGCCCATCAAGTAGGTGTTGATCACACCAAATTGATCGTTCAACATCCAGCCCCACATCTTGGCCGACACAATGGTGGGGATGGCCCAAGGCACCAGTACGGCGGTGCGGACCAACGCGCGGCCTTTGAACTCTTGGTTCAACAGCAAGGCGACACCCAAGCCCGTGAGCGTTTCAAGGATGACGGACACCACTGCAAAGCTGAAGGTGTTGCGAATGGAGATGCCCCAATCGCCGGCCCAAAATCCACCTTCTTCGTTGGGGTTGAAAAACAAGCCGTAGTCACCAAAGTAGTTTTCCCAACCAACAAACTCTGCGGCAGAAATGTCGTTGATGTTCATGTCTGTAAAGCTGAACCAAATGGAGCGCGCCAAGGGCCACACAGCCACCACCAGCATCAACAGCACCATGGGCGCTAAAAACAACCAAGCGGTTTTAACTCTTGAGTTCATGTTGAGTTCTTTCCGGCTTTACCAGTGCTTGCGTCTGATTTGTTTCAGGCGCGATTCAAGTTTGGCCACGGCTTCTTCGCCGGTGGTGCGTTTGGACATCACTTCGTGTGCAGCATTCCAAAAGCTCTGACTCACTTGGGGATACTTGAGGCCCGTGGCCGTGGTGGGGCGCGCCACACTGTTGGCAAAAACTTCTTCCAAAGCGCCCATGAACTCATTGGCTGCCAACACTTCTTTGTCTTTGTAGAGTGCGGGCAAGGTTGGGTTGAATGAGCCATGAATGGCGCGCGTTTTTTGCACGCTGGCGCTGGTCATGTACATCACCAAATCGGCCGCAATGGCTTGGTGCTTGGAATATTTGGACACGCCCAATTGCCAGCCGCCCAAGGCTGCAGCACTCGGCGTGCCAGGCAACTTGGCCACACCCACTTTGCCTTTGACCAAGCTGTCATTTTTTTGCAGCAAGGACCAGGCATAAGGCCAGTTGCGCATGAACAGGGCATTGGCATTTTGAAAAACACCCCGGCCTTCTTCTTCTTCGTAATTCAAGACACCGGTGGGGCTGATGGTGCCAATCCATGAGGCGGCCAAGTTCAGCGCCTTGGCGGCTTCTGCGTTGCGAATGGTAATGTCCCCGTTGGCATTGACCACGGTGCCACCCCCATGACCACCAACCCATTCAAGCGCGTTGCACGTTAAGCCTTCGTAGGCTTTGGCTTGAAACACAAAGCCATGAAAATCCTTGGCGCCATTGGCGCGTTCGCCGGCCTGGACTTTGGCTGCGGTTTGCGTCAGCTCTTCCCATGTTTGCGGAACCCGCAAGCCGTATTTCTTCAACAGGTCGGTGCGGTAATACAACATGCCTGCATCGGTGTACCAAGGCATGCCCATCAGTTTGCCGTTGACCGTGTTGTTGGCAACTATGGCTGGAAAGTGCTCGGCTTCCACGCCTTTGCTGTAGGGCTTGAGATCAATCAAGTGATCTTTCAGCAAGCCAGGCCACACGGTGTCAATTTGCACCACATCGATGTCGCCCGATTTGGCGGCAAACAATTGGCGGTACAGCGCTAATTTTTCGGTGGCACTTGTGGGTGGCGAAAAATTCTTGACGGTGTTGCCTGTTTTGGCGGCCCAAGCTTGCGCATGCTTCAAACAAAATTCGACATCGCTGCCACTGGGCCCGCAGGTGATGGTAATTTCAACGGCCTTGGCGCTAAAGCTGGCCAACACCGTACTGATAAGCAGCACAGGCAAAAATTTCATGGCTTGGATCCTTTCACCACAAACACCACGGCACTTCGGGCTGGAATGTCAAACGCACCATTGGCTTTTTGGTACTTGGCATGTTCGCGAGGTCTTGCATCGGCAGCTTGAGGCGAAGCTTGCACAGGGTGAAGTTCAAACGCCTTTTGCGCCAGCTGTGGAATGACCAAGCTTTGCGCTTTTTCGGAGGCATTGACAAAATAAATCAGCTCTGCAAAGTCATTCAAGTCATAGCCTTGCAAATGGCCTGCAATTAAACGCGGATCGGCTTGCGAGTCGGTGTTGAAAAAGCTAAGGCGAACTTGCACATCTTGTGCAGTTTCCAATCTGAACAGCTTGGAACTCTTGCGAATTTTGAGCAAATCTAAATGGGCATTGCGCGTCCACAAAATATCTTGGGCAGAGGGTTTGAGCTGGGCGTCTTTGAGCAAAGCGCGGCTAATGGCATTGGCTTCTGGGCTGCCTTGTAAGTCGGGTACAGCGTCACCAAAGCTGTTGCTTTGGTAGGACCAGTCCAATAGATTGAACAAGTCGCCAGAGTCGTAGCTGTTGCCGTCCAAAGATTTGGAACGCAAAATTTCTTGGCCCGCATGGAAGTAAGCCACACCTTGGCTAAAGGCCACCAAAGCACCGGCCAACATTTGAACGCGGGCGCGTTCAGCACTGGATGTGTCGCGCGGCAATTTGTAGGCCAAGCTGTCAAACAGGGTGAGGTTGTCGTGGTTCTCGGCATAGTTCACCACCTCACTGGGTTGGCTCACGTAGCCTGTGGGTTGGTCGCCATAAGGAATGTCTTGCAGTGCCTTGATGGTGCCATCGGCCGTGGCCATGCGATAGTTCCTGAGGGACCCCGCCAACCCAGCACGAATTTGATCCGCCACGCGGGCCGAGCTTTCGCGCCCACTGACAAAGCCAGGGACTTTCATCAAGTTTTCGACGGCATCACCGGCACCACCGCCGCGGATGGCGTCGCGCAGGCGATCGTTGAAGGTCCCAATGCCTGTGCCATTCAACGAAAGTTGTGAGGCTTGCACAAAGCGTGCACCGTTGGCCACTTCACCAAAGTTCCAACCTTCACCTACAAAATCAATGCGCTTTTTCAAAATCTTTTGCAATTTGTTTTGCATGTCCACCATCACTTGTTTGGGTTGGTGGCCCATCAAATCAAATCGAAAAGAGTCCAGTTTGTAGTGCTGCGTCCAGATCAGCATGGAGTCTGACATCAGCTTGGCCATCATCAGGTTTTCGGTAGCGGTGTTGTCGCAACAGGTTGAGCGCTCAACCTCGCCTTGCGCGTTCAGACGTTGATAGTAGCCAGGCACGATGCGGTCTAGCACCGATTGCAAATGCTGACCCGATGCCGAGGTGTGGTTGTAAACCTTGTCCATGCCCACGCGCCATCCGGCCTCATGCAAAGACTTCACCATGCGGCGAAATTCCAAAATGCGTTTGGCACCATCGTCTGCATCAGTGGCATAGCTGCCTTCGGGTGCATTGAAATGCAGGGGGTCATAACCCCAGTTGAAGCAGTCATTGGCGCGGGTGGTTGTTGCAGCGCGCGGGTCGCTTTGACAATTTTTTTCGGGCACGGTGGCCAAGTCAAAAACAGGCAAGAGGTGCAAATCGGTCATGCCCGCTTTGGCCAGTTCTTTCAAGTGCTTCATGCCCTGCGAGTTGGCTTGCGTGAAGGCTACATATTTGCCCCGCATGTCGGCGGGGACAGATGTATCACTGATGGAGAAATCGCGCACATGCAATTCATAAATCACCATGTCGGCGGCATGCTTCACCGTTTGGGGGGATGCGTGCTTGTCCCAACCTGCAGGCTTGAGCTTGGGTGAATTGAGATCGGCCACATAACTGCGCAAAGAATTGGCGCTCAAGCTGATGGCATAGGGATCGTTCACATGATTGACGACCCACCCCACACCTGGCACAAACACTTCGACTGCAAAGCGGTAATAGCTGCCTTGTGGGGCCATTGCTTT
>CALPYQ020000175.1 GCA_943327965.2 Singulisphaera sp. GP187 | reverse complement strand
GCATTGCAGACTCCAGTGAATAAGTTTGAGTGAGTATGCAGGTTCAACTCTTATGGGCAAATAATCCCCAGGAAAACACTAATTCATCAAAACCAACCCAAGGTCACAAACTTTATCCAAAAGTTCTAACAATCAGCCCATTTCATTTGCTATAATTTTTGGCTCAGGCTCTTTAGCTCAGTCGGTTAGAGCGATGGAATCATAATCCACAGGTCCGCGGTTCGAATCCGTGAAGAGCCACCAAACACAGAGCCCCCCGTGAATCCACTGGGGGCTTTTTTCATGATCCAGTCATGAACGAAATGGACGGGCAGCATGCACGCTGACAATCGCCGCGGTATTTTGGCCATGAGCCTGGCCATGGCGATGTTCATTGCCAACGACGCATTGGTTAAACAAGTCAGCGCCAGCCTGCCTGGTCCCCAACTCATTTTTATTCGTGGCGTGATGGCCACTGTGCTCATTGCCATCATGGCGCAGTTCATGGGTCATTTGCAAAATTGGCGACTGATGCACAATCGCAGGTTGTGGCAACGGGGCGCCATTGATGCTGCTTCCTCATTAACTTATCTGACTGCGTTGTTTCATTTGCCACTCGGCAATGCCACGGCCATCAATTTGGCATCACCGCTGTTTATCACGGTGTTTGCCATTTACTTTTTCAAAGAGCATGTGAGTTTTCAAAGAGGCGCTTTTATTCTTTTGGGCTTTGGTGGCGTTTTATTGGTCGTGCAACCCGCCTCTGAAGGCTTCAATGTGTATGGCGTCATTTGCGTCATTGCAACTTTGTTGCATGCCACGCGCGACACGCTCACACGGGCCATTGGCTTGCACATTCCCGTCCTGCTCATTAGCTTGTCGACGGCCATTTCTGTAACGCTTGGAGCAGGTGCGGTAACACTCACGCAAACTTGGGTGGCGGTCAACACCACCGAATTGTTGATGCTGTTGCTTGCTTCGGCTTTTCTGTCGAGCGCTTATTACTTTCTCATTATTGCAATGCGAACAGGCGAAATGAGTTTGGTGGCACCGTTCCGCTACAGCGGACTTATCTTTGCGCTGTTCATTGGCTATTTGGTTTGGGGAGAAATACCCAACTTGCTAGCTTGGTTAGGTATCCTTTTATTGGTGGTTTCGGGTTTAATGATTTTGCGAGAGGAAAATCAGAAAATTCAAACGGCACCCGACTAATTTTTTCATGCACCAACCCAGTCAATCAGCTCGTCCTTCCCTGTATTACAACTACCAAGTTTTCAAGCCTTGGTTGCCCTCTGCGCATGGGCCGCAAGACAAGAAGAAAGTGGTCATTGTGGGCGCGGGGCCGGCTGGCATGGTTACAGCATTAGAGTTGGCTCGGCACGGTGTTGCCAGTGTGGTGTTAGCAGCCGATTTGCAATTTTCTCAAGGCTCGAGAGCCATTGTGTTCACACGCCGCTCCATGGAAATTTTGCAGCAAGTTGGGGTGGCGCATCGCATTACAGAAAACGGTTTGCCTTGGCACTGCGGCAACTCAATTTATCGCGGGCAAAAAGTGTTCCGCATGGAAACACCGCAAGACCCCGACGATCGGTTTGCGCCCATGATCAACATTCAGCAACAGTACCTGGAAGAGTACCTGCACGATGCTTGCAAAGCGCATCCCTTGATTGATTTCAGATGGGGCAACAAATGGACCCAAGCAGAACAACACGATGACGGAGTTAAAGCACTGATAGATACACCTGAGGGTCCTTACACTTTAGAAACAGAATGGTTGATTGCGGCAGATGGTGGTCGCTCTGAAATTCGAAGTCAAATGAATTTAAAGCTGGAAGGCGCATCTTTTGAGAGCATCTTTGTCATTGCCGATATTCGCATTGACCTGCCCTATCCCACCGAGCGATTGGCGTTTTTTGACCCCGATTGGAACCGCGGCAACACCATCTTGATGCACCGAGAGCCTCATGGCATTTGGCGCGTGGACTACCAACTACCGCCAGGCGAAACGCCTGAAGAAGCTTTGCGCCCAGAGTCGCTCAAGCATCGAATAGATGCCCAACTCAAAATGATTGGCTTCGAAGGGACGCCATGGGAAATGGACTGGAGTTCTGTCTATTCAGCCCGCACACTCACGCTGCCTAAGTATGTGCACCAGCGCATTGTTTTTACTGGAGATGCGGCACACTTGCTTCCTATTTTTGGTGTGCGTGGCGCCAATACCGCCTTTCAAGATGCACAGTCATTGGGCTGGCATTTGGCCTATGTGGTGAAAGGCATTGCCCCCGAAAAACTCATGCAAAACCACAGCACAGAGCGGGTGGGTGCCGCACGCGAAATCATTACCGAAGCAGGCAAGAGCACGCGTTTTATGGCACCGCCTAGCAGAGGCTTTCGGTTGTTGCGCGATGCCGTTTTGTCGTTGTCGCTCACTCAAGAGTTTGTTCGGCCGCTGTACCACTGGCGCACTTCAAGGCCTCACGCTTACAGCCATTCTGAGTTGAACAGCCCGTTTCATGAAACGGAAACTATCAAAGATGGTTTGGCCTTGGGTGCACCGCCACAAAATGTCCAGTTTGCAAAAGACAATTTTTTGCTGGACCACTTGGGCGGTGGATTTGATTTGGTCTACCTTGCACACGAGGGCGTCATTCCAACCGAAATTCAAGCGGCCACCGATCTTGCAAAGCAGCATGGCATTCCACTTCAATTGCATGCCGTCACGCAGCAGGAAGACACCGTTGATGGTGCCGATGTCACGCTGTTTGATCCTGAAAATCGCTTTGCAGCACGCTATGGCATTGCAACTGGTGGCGCTTACTTGTTCCGACCCGATCAACACATTTGTGCGCGTTGGTCTCAATTCAATGCAGCGCAATTGGTCCAGAGTTTGAAGAAAGCATTGATGCAATGAACACAACACCTTCATTAGACATTGCCGGTCTTGAAAAAGTTTATGACAGCCTGGCGGAGGCCATAGACCAAGCCGGATCAGACAAATCAGAATTGTTCTTGGTCAAACTTGCACTGCTCAATGCCAAAGCCTTGGGCAGCCCCGCGGTATTCGAAGCCAACATTGCTGCCGCACTCAAAGACCTTTGAAATCATTGTGGAAGCGCACACTGAACGGGTATGGCTCCCAGTTCTTGCGTCAAGACTCGCGGGTCAATGCCCACCAAGAATCCACGCCTTCCGCCATTGATCCAAATTTTGGTGAGCCCCAAGATACTTTCCTCTACATACACTGGCATTTGCTTTCTTAACCCAAAGGGTGAAGTGCCCCCCACCAAATAGCCTGAGTTTTTTTGTGCAAGATCTGGCTTGCAAGGCTCCACGGTTTTGCAGCCAATTTGCCGCGCCAAATTTTTAGTGGAGGTTTTACAGTCGCCATGCATCAAGACCACCAAGCCTTTGCCCTGTTCGTCTTGCATGATCAAGGTTTTGATCACCTGGTGCTCTGGCACCCCCAGTTGGCTTGACGATTCGGCTGTGCCCCCATGGTCCACGTAGTCGTAGGGATGCTCGGTGTAGGCAACTTTTTTTTGCTTCAACCATTGTGTCGCTGGAGTTTCAGAAATATGTTTTGCCATCGATTGATGCCACTTCTTGGTTAAATTGTGAGCCGGGTTCGGAAAAGTTAGCCCCTTGGTGGTGCAAGCACCCTGTCCATGCCCAATCTTGGGGCATTGGCATATTTTCAGGCCAACATGTCAGCACTAACCCGCAGTTTTAAGCGCAATTTTTCATGCAAAATGTGCTTTTGTCACTTTCGGAGCTACTCCATGAAATCCATTCGGAAATTGATCCAACGTCCTTTGCTGGCAACAGCCGCTTTGGCATTGCTCGGCACATTGGCCACCCCCGCATTTGCCGGCAAAACCATCGATGCCATCAAAGCCCGCGGTACCCTTAACTGCGGCGTCAATCCTAGTTTGCCAGGCTTTGCTGCAGCCGACAGCCAAGGCGTTTGGGCCGGTTTGGACGTTGACGTTTGCAAGGCCATTGCTGCCACGCTGCTAAACGACTCCACCAAAATCAAATACACCCCCCTGAACGCTGCACAGCGTTTTGCCGTTTTGCAAGCGGGTGAAATTGACATCTTGTCACGCAATACCACTTGGACTTTGAACCGCGACGCTTCTTTGGGCCTGCACTTTACTGGCACCATTTACTATGATGGCCAAGGCTTCATGGTTCCCAAGAAATCTAAAATTACCAGCGCTACCAAGCTCAAGGGTGCAACGGTTTGCGTGCAGTCTGGCACTACCACCGAAAAGAACCTGAATGACTACTCCAAGGTCATGAAGCTCAACATGAAGCCTGTGGTGTTTGACACCCAAGAGGCTGCCAACAAGGCTTACTTTGCAGGTCGTTGCCAGGCTTACACCACTGACGCATCGGGTTTGGCTTCAGTGCGCAACAAAGAAGCGACCAATCCTGATGACCACGTCATCTTGCCTGAACTCATCTCCAAAGAACCCCTTGGCCCCAGCGTGCGCCGCGGTGATGACGAGTTTTTTGCCATCGTCAAATGGGTGGTTTACGCCCTCATTGAAGCCGAAGAATATGGCATCACACAAGCCAACGTAGATCAAATGAAGAGCAGCACAGATCCTGTAATTCAGCGCATCTTGGGCACTTCTGAAGACACCGGCAAATTGCTTGGCTTGGACAAAGAATGGGCCTACCGTGCCATCAAAGCTGTAGGCAACTATGGCGAAATGTTCGAGCGCAACGTAGGTCCCAAGTCAACTTTGAAATTGCCACGCGGTTTGAACAACCAGTGGAACAAAGGTGGCTTGATGTACGCACCACCCGTGCGTTAATCCTTTTAGGCCCTTAGCAACGAAGACGGCCCGCCTAGTGCGGGCCGATTTACTCCCATGAGCACCCCTCCCCCTCCAAAACGTCAATGGTCTTGGCGCAGCCAAGCCTTTCGTGGACTCGT
>CALPYQ020000174.1 GCA_943327965.2 Singulisphaera sp. GP187 | reverse complement strand
AGCTTTTTCAACTTTGGGCCAGCTCGCGCCGTTTTTGCGCAAACCCACAACCACTTTCACGCCACTGTCGTTCAAGTTTTGTGCGTGTGCGTGGCCTTGTGAGCCGTAGCCCATGATGGCCACTGTTTTGCCTTTGATGACGCTGAGGTCACAGTCTTTGTCGTAAAACACTTTCATGGGTTCTCTCCTTCAAAAATCGTTCAAAAAGTAAATGGGTCAAACGCGAGATTGATCTGTGCGTTAGGCGCGCAAAATGCGCTCACCCCGACCAATGCCACAGGCACCGGTGCGGACTGTTTCAAGAATGGCGCTGCGGTCGATGGCTTCCAAAAACGCATCGTTCTTGGCTTGGTCGCCCGTCAGTTCCACGGTGTAGCTTTTGTCGGTGACATCGATCACACGACCACGGAAGATGTCGGCCATGCGCTTCATCTCTTCACGCTCTTTGCCCACTGCGCGGACTTTGACCAGCATGAGTTCGCGCTCTGTGTAGGCACCTTCGGTTAAGTCGACCACCTTGACCACTTCAATGAGGCGGTTAAGGTGCTTGGTAATTTGTTCAATGACGTCATCAGAACCAGCGGTTTGAATGGTCATGCGGGACAGGCTGGGATCTTCGGTGGGGGCCACACTGAGAGACTCAATGTTGTAGCCGCGCGCGGAGAACAAACCAACCACCCGTGACAATGCGCCGGGTTCGTTTTCAAGTAAGACTGCGATGATGTGTTTCATGTGCGATTCCTCTTTTCGCCGCCCTCCCCTGTGCACGGTAATGCACAGGCTTGGCGGTCAATAGATTCTTCTAAAGTTAAGTCAATAAAGGGTCAGAGGTCTTCGGGGCTGAGCAACATTTCTGTAATGCCCTTGCCAGCCTGAACCATGGGGAAGACGTTTTCGGTGGGGTCGGTCCGGAAGTCCATGAACACCGTGCGATCCTTGAGTTTGCGAGCTTCGCGCAATGCTGGCTCAACGTCTTCGGGACGCTCAATGAGCATGCCCACGTGACCATAGGCTTCTGCCAACTTCACAAAATCGGGCAAAGCGTCCATGTAACTGTGGCTGTAGCGGCCAGAGTATTCAATTTGTTGCCACTGACGAACCATGCCCAAATAGCGGTTGTTCAATGACAAAATTTTGATGGGTGTGTTGTATTGCAAGCACGTTGAAAGTTCTTGAATGCACATCTGCACAGAACCTTCACCGGTAACGCAGAACACTTCCGATTCAGGCTTGGCCAACTTGATGCCCATGGCGTAAGGAATACCCACGCCCATGGTGCCCAAGCCACCAGAATTAATCCAGCGGCGAGGTTCGTCAAACTTGTAGTACTGCGCAGCCCACATTTGGTGTTGGCCCACGTCGGATGTGATGTAGGCATCTGCATCTTTGGTCATGCCGTACAAAGTCTCAATGACTTTTTGGGGCTTGATGACTTCCGTGTTGTTGCTGTCGTACTTCATGCAGTTGCGTTGGCGCCAGCCGTCAATGGTGGACCACCACGCACCCAGTGCATTGCTGTCGGGCTTGAGACCTGACTCTTTGATCATGGCGATGAGTTCGGTCAACACATCTTTGACATCGCCCACGATAGGCACATCGACCTTCACGCGCTTGGAGATGCTAGAAGGATCGATGTCGATGTGAATGATCTTGCGTTCGTTTTGCGCAAAGTGTTTGGGGTTGCCAATGACGCGGTCGTCAAAGCGTGCGCCCACGGCCAACAAAACATCGCAGTGCTGCATGGCATTGTTGGCTTCCCATGTGCCGTGCATACCGAGCATGCCCAAGAACTTGGGATTGGTGGCTGGGAATGCACCCAAGCCCATGAGTGTGTTGGTGACGGGGTAGCCCAACATCTCGACCAATTGGCGCAACTCGCCAGAGGCGTTGCTAAGCAACACGCCACCGCCGGTGTAAATGTAGGGCCGCTTGGCGGCCATCAACAATTGGAGGGCTTTGCGAATTTGTCCGCTGTGGCCTTTGCGCACAGGGTTGTAAGAGCGCATTTCAACTGTTTCGGGGTAGCCAGAATAAGGCACCTTGTTGAAGGACACATCTTTGGGCACGTCCACCACCACAGGGCCAGGGCGACCGCTGCGCGCAATGTGGAAGGCCTTCTTCATGACTTCGGCCATGTCGCGAGCGTCTTTGACCAAGAAGTTGTGCTTAACGATGGGGCGCGTAATGCCGACGGTGTCGCACTCTTGGAACGCATCGAGGCCAATGGCCGCAGTGGGCACTTGACCACTGATGATGACCATGGGAATGCTGTCCATGTAGGCCGTAGCAATACCGGTGACGGCATTGGTCAGGCCAGGGCCGGAAGTGACCAAGGCAACACCCACATCGCCCGTAGCGCGTGCATAGCCATCGGCTGCATGAACTGCAGCTTGTTCGTGGCGAACCAGCACGTGCTGAATGGTGTCTTGTTTGAAGAAAGCGTCATAGATGTGCAAAACGGCACCACCTGGATAACCCCAGATGTATTTGACGTTTTCGGCTTGAAGCGCTTTGACGAGAATTTCGCCGCCCCGTAATTCGGTGGCAGACGCAGATGCTGCGGCAGCAGCAACGGAGGCCGCATTGGCCATTTCAGCTTTGGAGATTTCCATATTCAACCTTTGTGAATTTCTCTAACGAAAAACCTTGGGTGCTCTTTTGCGGGACTCTTGTGAAGTCGCATCAGAACTTAAGACCACCAACATAAGCCTGCACATGTAAGTGCCTTGGCCGGATGGTGATCCGTTTGCGTTTTTTCAATTGCAACCCAGCATTATAGGGCCCAGAATGCCATAATCCAACTCGCACAAAATGGGTGCAAGCTGTGGCCACCGAACAAGAACTTTCAGATTTCCTCAAAAACACGGAGAAGCGCGCCTTCAAACGCACGCTCTACCACGTGCGCAATGAGGAGTCGGCCTTGGACATCTTGCAAGACAGCATGATCAAGCTGGCCACCCATTACGGCGACAAACCTGCTGAAGAATTACCCATGCTGTTTCAGCGGATTTTGTCCAATACCACCCTGGATTGGTTCAGGCGGCAAAAGACCCGAAACGCGCTTTTCTCCAACATGGGCGATTTTGGAACCGACGCCGAAGGTGAAGAGTTCGACTTTTTAGAAAACCTAGGGGGCCTGAGCGAACCCGGTTTGGGCGAAAGTGCCGAAGACCAAACCCACCGAAAACAGGTTTTTCACCAAATTGAGGCGGAAATACAAGAATTGCCGCCGCGTCAACGTGAAGCCTTCCTGCTGCGTTATTGGGAGGAGATGAACCTTTCCGAAACGGCTGTGGCCATGGGCTGCACGGAAGGCAGTGTCAAAACTCACTGTTCTCGGGCTGTTCAGGCGCTGAGCAAAGCACTACGCGCCAAAGGATTTAACACATGAAAACGCAAGCATCGTCCATCGACATGAACCGTGTTGACCGGCTGGGTCAGGCCTATGCACGCCGTTTAAACGAGCATGCCACCGACCTCCCACACGATATTTCAGAACGATTGCGTGTGGCGCGCATGCAAGCGCTGTCTGTGCGCAAACGCGAGCCTGTTCGTGTTTTGGTACCCCATTTGGTCGCAGCCGGAGGCCCAGACCTTAGCGGTTTCAGCGAGGGTTTGAATCTCTGGCGTCGATTGGCCTCTGTGTTGCCGCTCATAGCTTTGCTTGTTGGCTTGGCAAGCATTCATATTTTCCAAAATGAGCTTCGCACGGATGAGTTGGCTTCTTTGGACACAGAACTTCTCATTGATGACTTACCCCCTTCGGCCTACACAGACCCCGGATTTATGGTCTTCCTAAAAACCCCCTCGCCTCAAGTCAAGGAATCGGATTGAGTTTTTTAAGCGTCAAAGCCGTCATCGCTTTTGCCACCTTAGGCTGTGCGGCGGCTTTGTCATGGGCGCAAACAAACCCCAATGCGCCATCCAAAACCAGCGCGCCGGCTACCAGCGCCAATCAATCTGGCTCATCCACACCCAATCAGTCGGGTTGGCAAAATTTAACGACACTGCAAAGAAAAGCCTTATCGCCTCTAGCGCCCCATTGGGCCAAAATGAATGCCGCCCAAAGAAACAAGTGGCTGGCCATTTCTAGCAGCTTCGACAAATTGTCTACCAAAGAGCAAAGTGTGCTTCATGAAAGAATGGCTGAATGGGCGTCTATGAGCCCACAACAACGCGCACTTGCGCGGTTGTCGTTCAATGAAACAAAGAGTTTGGGCGCCGACGAAAAGAAATCCCAATGGGAAGCCTACCAAGCACTGAGTTCTGACGACAAAAAGAAATTGGCCGCTCAAAAAACCACAGGCATTCAAGGCGCGGCAACAGCCTCCAAGGCACCACCACCCCATAAGGTGATGCGCTTACCGGGCAAATCAACGCCTTCATCTGACTCCCCCAAAACCAGTACGGGCATCGTGATCGACAAAAAGACATTGCTGCCCACCACCGTCACCATTCCTGAAGGTACCTGAGTTGAGCGACGCCCAACCCTCCACCGATTCCGCCAACCAAGCCGATCTCGATACACAGACACCCTTGTTGCGCACCCCTTCCCTGCGCAAAAGAATGGCCTGCTGGCTGTATGAGGGCATGCTGCTTTTTGGGGTCATTTTCATTGCCGGCTACTTGTTTGGCACCCTAAGCCAAACCAAGCACGCTTTGCACAACCGGCATGGTTTACAAGCTTTTCTTTTTTTGGTGTTTGCCATCTACTTCACCTGGTTGTGGTCAAAAGGCCAAACCCTGGCCATGAAAACTTGGCACATCCGAATTCTGGACAAAGACGGCCATCCTGTTAGCCAAGCTCGAGCCTTGCTTCGCTATTTCCTAAGCTGGGTCTGGTTTTTGCCGCCCATGGTCATCGCTTGGCCATTCAACTTGCCAGCAGCCGAGGTGGCTTTCTGGGTATTTGCTTGGATTATTGTTTGGGCACTT
>CALPYQ020000173.1 GCA_943327965.2 Singulisphaera sp. GP187 | reverse complement strand
CGGATCTTCTTCGTCACGGCGACGCTCAAAGCCGCGTTCGGGACGCCTGTCTTCGCGCCGGACATCACGTCTTTCCTCGCGCCTGCCCTCATTGGCATTGTCGCGTGATCGGTCTTCTTCCAAGGGGAACACTTCCACTTGGAGTTTATTTTTAATGAGTTTTTCGATGTCTGACACCAGGCGCATGTCGGAGGGTGACACCAAGGTGACGGCCAATCCAGAAGCGCCAGCGCGGCCTGTGCGGCCAATGCGGTGGACATAGTCTTCTGCATTGAAGGGCACATCGAAGTTAAAGACGGCTGGCACGTCTTTGATGTCGAGGCCACGCGCAGCCACATCGGTACAGACCAACAAATCGACTTCGCCTTGTTTAAAAGCTTCAAGGGCTTTCAAACGCTCGTCTTGAGATTTGTCGCCGTGCAGGGCCGCTGTTTTAAGACCTTCACGCTCTAAGGAACGGGCCAAACGACCGCAGCCCAATTTGCTGTTGACGAAAATAAAGGCTTGCTTGATGCCGCGTTGATTGAGCACAGCCTTGACCACGCGTCGCTTGTCATCGTCTTGCGCCGCATAAAAACGTTGCTCCACCGTTGAAGCTGTTTCGTTGGGGCGTGCCACTTCAATGGTGATGGGATCTTGCAGGTAACTGCCAGCCAAGCGCTTGATTTCAGGCGAGAAGGTGGCCGAAAACAAAAGCGTGGTTCTTTGCTTGGGCAAGAAACTCAAGATGCGTTGCAGGTCTGGCAAAAAGCCAATGTCCAGCATGCGGTCGGCTTCGTCTAGGACCACATACTCGACTTGATTGAGCACCGCATTTTTGGCTTCGATGTGATCGAGCAAGCGGCCTGGCGTTGCCACCAAAATTTCGACGCCTTTTTTGAGCTCGATGGTTTGGGGCTTCATGTCCATGCCACCAAACACCACAGCACTTCGCATTTGGGTGTACTTGGCATACAGCTTAATTTGCTGTGCAACCTGATCGGCCAATTCGCGAGTGGGCAAAAGCACCAGGGCACGCACAGGGTGCCGCGCTGGCGATGTAGAGGTGTTTTCGTGCTTGAGCAAACGCTGCAACAGCGGCAGCGAAAAGGCAGCGGTTTTACCGGTGCCTGTTTGCGCAGCGCCCATCACGTCTTTGCCCGTCAAAACCACAGGGATGGCCTGGGCTTGGATGGGGGTCATGGATTCATAGCCCATTTCGGCTACGGCACGTGCCAGCGGTTCAGCCAGCGATAGATTTGAAAAAGATGCGGTCATTAACCCGCTATTGTCGCACTTTAAGTCTTGGGCAATGTGACACCCACTTGACCTTGGTATTTTCCACCCCGATCTTTGTAGCTGGTCTCGCAAACTTCGTCGCTTTCAAAGAACAAAACCTGGGCGCAGCCCTCCCCTGCATAAATCTTGGCTGGCAGAGGGGTGGTGTTGCTAAATTCGAGGGTGACATAGCCTTCCCACTCGGGCTCAAAGGGGGTGACATTCACAATGATGCCGCAGCGGGCATAGGTACTTTTGCCCAAACAAATGGTCAGGACATTGCGAGGAATACGAAAGTACTCCATTGTGCGAGCCAAGGCAAAGCTGTTGGGCGGAATGACACACACATCGGAGTGAATGTCGACAAAGCTTTTTTCGTCAAAATTCTTGGGGTCGACCACCGTGCTGTAGATGTTGGTAAACACCTTGAACTCGGGCGCGCATCGAATGTCATAGCCATAGCTGCTGGTGCCGTAGCTGACAATTTTCTCGCCTGCCGCGTTTTTTCGCACTTGGCCGGGCTCGAAGGGCTCGATCATGCCGTGCTCTTCTGCCATGCGTCGGATCCATTTGTCGCTTTTGATGCTCATTGCTCAGTTTCTCCAACAGTCTTTGAATTCAAGCGCTCATTGTAAAGTGTTGCTTCAAGGCTTGAGTTTTCCCACCACCCCTGCCACTGCAAAATTCATGTTCAATATTTGAACATCGCTCAGCCTTTGACCTGCAGGCAACACCGCCTTGCCTTCGTTGTCCTGAATGGGGCCTTGGAAGGGATGACGCTTGCCTGCCACCATGTCTTTTTGAGCTTGCACAATTTCGGCCCTGACCTGCGGCAACAGTTTGGGGCCAAAGTCACCGACCTTGATCATGCCCTCTTTCAAACCACCCCAAACCGTTGAGGTTTGCCACTGCCCTTTTTGCAACGCCTTAACGCGCTGTGTGTAGTAATCACCCCAGTTGTGGGTAATGGCCATCAACTGCGCATCAGGCGCCACTTGGCGCATGTCGGAGTGATAGGCAATGGCCATCTTGCCACGCTCTTGGGCCGCCACCATCACGGCATTGGTCGCTGAGTGAAAGGTAATCACATCGGCGTCTTGGTTAAACAGGGTCATGGCGGAATCACGCTCTTTGCCCGGATCAAACCAAGCATTGAGCCAAATGACTTTCACTTGCGCCTGCGGATTGACGGAACGCATGCCTAAGGTGAAGGCATTCAAGCCTTGCAAAACTTCTGGAATGGGAAAGCCAGCCACATAGCCCGCCACATTGGTTTTGGTCATACGGCCCGCGGCAATGCCAGCCAAATAACGGCCCTCGTAATAACGCGCATTGGCCACCGACACATTCAGGTCCGTTTTGTAACCGGTAATGGATTCAAATTTAACCTTGGGAAACTCTTTGGCCACCTTCAGGGTGGGCTCCATGTAGCCAAAACTGGTGGTGAAAATAATGTCGTTGCCTTGCTGTGCCAAGTCGCGCACCACGCGCTCCGCATCGGCACCTTCGGTGACGTTTTCCACCACGGTGGTTTTGACCTCTGCACCCAAAGACTTTTCAACGGCCTGACGACCCTTGTCGTGCTGATGCGTCCATCCCATGTCAAACACTGGAGTGACATAGACGAACGCCGCTTTGATGGGTGGTTTGACTTGCACGTTTGCCTTTGAGGCATCAGATGCAAGCAATTGAAAGGGGGATAATAAACAGGCGGCCACAAGCGTGGCTGCGAGGTTTTTATACATGGTAGTCCTCTACATGGCACCGGTTTTAAGAAATTAAACACCCGCCGGTACGCGGACATTCGGGCTGTATTCTAAAGCAGGTGTATAAAGTTCTTTTCTTTCATTCAAAGAAGTTTTTATGCAATCTTCTCTCGTTCGAGTTTCATTGATTTGTGTGACTTTGCTCATGCCCACATTGGGCCAAGCGCAAACAAGCACTGCACCCGCTACAAAATCTGCCAGTTCGGCAACATCGCTTGCAGGGCTTCAAGCGGTCTCCTCCGTTGAGGGCATTTCAGAATATCGCTTGCCCAATGGCTTGCGCGTTCTCTTGGCACCCGATGGGTCCAAGCCCACCACCACGGTCAACATCACCTACTTGGTTGGAAGCCGTCACGAAAATTATGGTGAAACGGGTATGGCGCATTTACTTGAGCACTTGGTTTTCAAGGGCACGCCAGCTCGCGGCAACATCATGCAAGAGTTGGGCAAGCGCGGCATGGACTTCAACGGCACCACTTTTTACGACAGAACCAATTACTACCAAACTTTCCCAGCCAATCCTGAAAATCTCCAATGGGCCTTGGAAATGGAAGCCGATCGAATGATCAACAGCTTCATTGCGCGCAAAGATTTAGACACTGAATTTTCGGTGGTGCGCAATGAAATGGAAAGCGGCGAAAACAACCCTTACATGGCGCTTTGGCAACGCATGGCTGCCACCGCTTTTGATTGGCACAACTACGGCAAAAGCACCATTGGCGCACGCACCGATGTTGAAAATGTCAAGATAGAAAATCTTCAAAACTTTTATCGCAAGTACTACCAACCCGACAATGCTGTGCTGTTGGTGGCTGGTAAATTTGATGCAGCCAGCACGCTGGCTTTGATTCAAAAAGTTTTTGGCGCCATCCCCAAACCTGCTCGTGTGCTGCAGCCCACCTACACCCAAGACCCGGCTCAGGATGGCCCCCGCGAAGTGACCGTCAAGAGATCGGGCGATACCCAAATTTCTGCCGTTCTGTACCACACAGCGGCCGGCAGTCATCCAGACTCTGCAGCCATGGCGGCATTGATCGAAGTTTTAGCGGGCACGCCCAATGGTCGACTTCACAAAAGTTTGGTGGAGAAAAAATTGGCAGCCCACGTCAACCCTTGGGGCTTCGACTTGGCTGAACGAGGCTACTTGGTGGTCATGGCCGAACTGAGCAAAACCCAAAGCTTGGCCGAAGCTCGCAAAGTATTGATCGAAGAAATCGAAGGCCTGCAAAAAAATCCAGTCTCCGAAACAGAATTGAAACGGGCCAAAGCCAGTTTGCTGAGCGAGATCGACAAAATCATTAACAACCCGCAACGTTTGGCAGTTCAACTTTCTGAATCCATTGCCAACGGTGATTGGCGTTTGTTTTTCTTGCACCGCGATCGGATTGAAAACTTAAAGGTCTCCGATTTGCAAAATGTGGGCTTGAACTATTTCAAAGAAAGCAATCGAACCTTGGGACAATTTATTCCCACAGCCACACCCGATCGCAGCACCTTGCCCGCGCCCGTCGATGTTGCCAAATTGCTTTCAGATTACAAAGGTAAAACCGCTGCCAGCGAAGGCGAAGTCTTTGACATTTCACCTGCCAACATCGAAAAACGCACGCAGCGTTTGGCCCTGGCCAATGGCATGAAGCTCATTTTGACGCCAAAGAAAACTCGTGGAGAAACGGTCAGTGGCAATTTCACCTTGCGCTTTGGTGACGAAACTTCTCTTTTCAATCAAGCCACCAACTCAAGCTTGACAGCTAGTCTCTTGATGCGAGGTGCAGGCAACTTGAAACGCGCTGAAATCTCAGCCAAGTTGGATGAATTGAAAACGCAAATTCAAGTCACTGGCGGCGGACAAAACGTCAGTGTTCGCTTTGATACCTTGAGAAAAAATTTACCAGAGGTTTTGAACTTAATTAGCGATAT
>CALPYQ020000172.1 GCA_943327965.2 Singulisphaera sp. GP187 | reverse complement strand
TTTAAAGATCTGTTGAATGTGGCGACCTTCTTCAAGGTAAGTTGAAGATTGATTACAAAAGAATCTCAGATCAAACAATAAACTGATGGGGTGATCAATCAGCGCTTCTTGGTTAATTTTTGATAAAGACTCACCACTGGAATTTGGGTGACCACGACAACAATCCAGTCTATGAGAGTTAGAAAAAATTTCGTAACTGTTTTCATATTAGAAGGCTCTATTTACAAATCTTTCGCGGATCGAATAGAAGCCGCCAATCAGTCCCAAGACAATGTCAAACTTTGCTGGGAATCGTTCTTCTAAAGGTGGATCCCACGGCCTTTCTGCTGCTTGTTTTACTTGGTCATATGCACCAGAACCCCACTGTTGATATCCCCAAGGCTCTGTTTTAAGACAGTTTTGACTTTCCATAGAGTTGCCGCCAAAAACACAAGACATTTCAATCGCAGAAAGAATTTTCATTGTTGTCTCACTTTGTTAAATTGTTTGATTTCATTTCCCATAACCTCTTTTGGATGAAGGCAGTAAGGAATGCTATTGAATCATAAAAATAATACTTTGTATGTATATTTTCTGGAAAGAGATTTGAATTGGCTAAATAAAATATGATCACCAAATGCTCCAAATTCAGCCCCTCATCTTCAAGAATTTTTTTACCCCAGTCTCTTGGGTTCGAGCCCCATCAGCCACCCCAAAAATTCAAAGGGTTTACAAGTTTTCTTGTAAACCCTTTTTCGTTTGCTTGTAAAAAAAGGTTTGAACATCATGGCGACTTCAAGATCTAACAAGAATTCCAAACAACTCACCGTCGAGTTGATGTGGCAACTTCAACGCCTGGGCGCACCCAGCATCAGTCCTGACGGCGCACAAGCAGTTTGTGCTGTGGCGCAGCCCTCCGTCAAAGAAAACAAAATTCAAAGCGCCATTTGGTTGCTTTCAACCTTGGGGGGACAACCCCGGCAACTCACCCAATGCGGCGAGAAAGATGGCCGCCCCCAGTTTTCACCCAATGGTGAGTGGGTGGCCTTCGTCGCTTCGCGTGAACAAAATGGCAAAAAAGACGATGAGCCGCAGTTGTATTTAATTCCACCTGATGGCGGTGAGGCAAAGCGCGCAGCCGAAGTGGCAACTGGCGTCGTTGATTTCAAATGGTTTCCAGACAGCAAGCGTATTGCCTTTATTTCTTGGGTTTGGCCCAAGTTGAAGGGGTCCAAAGCACAGTCCGATCAACTTAAAGAAACCAAAGCACGCAAAGATACAGCCTACGCCACAGAAGATGCGGTCTACCGGCATTGGGATCACAACCTGCCTATGAATCGCGTTCCCCATTTGTTGCTGTTGGACATTGATTCGGGCCGCGTTACAGACTTACTAGAAGGCAGTGGCTATGAGTTACCTCGGCGTGACCCCAGTGCCAATGAGTTTGATATTGCGCCAGACGGCAAGACAATTTGTTTTGTATACGACCCAGACAAAGCACAGAATGCCGCACCCCGCATGGCCTTGGCTGAAATCCAGCTGAGGGGCTCAAGCGTTGTGGCGGTGCGTGATGTTTTGAAAGACAAGGCATGGGATTTTGCGGGCCCATCCTTCAGCCCCAATGGCAATCAGTTGGCTTTCTTGGCGTCACACCAAGCCATCAAGCACACCCAACCCAATCATCTTGCGCTGCTTGATTTCAAGTCAAGCAAAGGTACCCATTCAAAATTGGCAAAACCCAAGTGGCAAACCATCAGTGCCAAATGGGACCGTGAGCCACAAGCGCCGCTTAAGTGGAGTGAAGACGGTGGTGCTTTGCTTTGCAAAGCCGAAGACAAAGGCCGTCAACATGTTTGGCGCTTCGACATTGCAACATCGACGCCTTCGGTTGTTGCCGAAGGTGGTACCGTGCATGCATTTGACGAAGCTGCAGGTCAATTGGTGACGTTGATAGACCGAGCAGTTCATCCAGGACGCATTCACGTCATGAAAGTGAATGAAGCAGGGCAAGCAGTCTCCGCTGAATACAAACGCATTGAACATTTCAACGACGATTTACTCAATGGCATTGCATTGGGCACTACCGAGGAACATTGGTACAAAGGTGCGCAGGGTGATGATGTGCAAGTTTGGTTGCACTTTCCGCCTGGGTTCAACAAAGACAAAAAGCATCCCTTGTTACACACCATTCACGGTGGACCGCATACGGGCCCAGGCGATGTCTGGCACTGGCGCTGGAACTATCACGTCTTTGCGGCGCAGGGCTATGTGGTCGCCAATGTCAATTACCATGGTTCGTCTGGTTTTGGTTTGAAGTTTTTAGATTCAATCACTCATAAATGGGGCGAGTTGGAGCTCCAAGACATGGAGGCTTGTACCGATTGGTTGCGTAAGAAGACATGGATCGACAAAGGCCGTGTGTTTGCAACGGGTGGCAGCTACGGGGGCTACATGGTGGCTTGGATGAATGCGCACGTTAAACCAGGGAAGTACCAAGCCTACGTGTGCCATGCAGGTTGTTATGACTGGGTTGGTATGTTTTCGGACGATGCCTATGGCTGGCATGCGCAAGAGCTGGGTGGCTGGTATTGGAACGACATGCAGAAAGTACATGCGCAAAGTCCGCATGCCTTTGCAGCCAATATGAAAACACCTACTTTGGTGATCCATGGTGCCAAAGACTACAGAGTGCCGGATGCGCAGGGCTTGGCTTACTACAACACCTTGAAAGCCAAGGGCGTAGAGGCACGCTTACTTTGGTACCCCGATGAAAATCATTGGATCTTGAAACCCGCCAACAACGTGATTTGGTATCACGAGTTCTTTGACTGGATCAAGCGACATGATCCAGCTTTGAAGAAGAAAAAATGAGCATGAGTGCGGTCAGCACTCAGACTCTTTGCTTCTAGTTGCTTCTGTTGGCTTCTGGTTTCTTCAATTAACCATTACCAACTTGCCCATCACGCCGCGTGACCCCATGTGCGCATAAGCGGCCTTGAGCTCGCTCATGGGCATGGTGCGGTCGATGACGGGTTTGATTTTGCCTTGGGCGTACCACTTGGCCAACTCAGTCATCATGGCGGCATTGGCCTGAGGTTCGCGTCTGGCAAAGTCTCCCCAAAAAACGCCCACAATGGATGCGCCTTTGAGCAATGCCAAATTGAAGGGCAGCGCAGGGATAGGGCCAGAAGCAAAGCCCACCACCAAGTAACGGCCACGCCAGGCAATGGAACGGAATGCAGGCTCAGCGAAGTCGCCACCGACGGGGTCATAAATGACATCGGGGCCTTTGCCTTCGGTCAGTCCTTTTAAGACCTCTCGCATGTTTTGCGTGGTGTAGTTGATGGTCTCATCTGCGCCCAAGGATTTGCAGAGTGCACATTTTTCGTCAGTGGAAGCTGCCGCAATGACGCGCGCACCCACCGCTTTGGCAATTTGAATGGCCGAGGTGCCAACACCCCCAGCAGCGCCCAAAACCAAAACTGTTTCGCCTGCTTTGAGAGCGGCGCGGTCTATCAAGGCGTGGTGAGACGTTGCATAAATCATGATGAACGCTGCTGCGTCAACCGCTGGAAAGCCAGGTGGCAAAGGCATGCACAACTTGGCTTGAGCTAAGGCGTGTGTGCCAAAGCCACCCGTACCAGACAAGCAAGCCACAGACTGGCCCACTTGGAGATCGGTTACGCCTTCGCCTAATGCCTCAATCACGCCAGCATATTCTGAACCTGGCACAAAGGGCAGGTCGGGTTTCATTTGGTATTTGTTTTGAACAATCAGCAAATCTGGAAAGTTCAAGCTTGCTGCTTCGATTCGCACCAAAACCTGACCTTTTTGAGGGGCAGGGGTTGGAATTTCCTTCCAATTGAGAGCCTCGACACCTACAGGGTTTTCACATAGCCAAGCGTGCACAAAAATCTCCTCAAAAAACGACGAATCAGTTGAATATAAAGGCCTTAGTCGCCTTCGGGATGTCTCGGTAGCGACCTACAATTGAAGCATAGGACATTCCCATGAAAATTCTCATTTCCAACGACGATGGTTACCGCGCAGATGGCATTGTGGCGCTTTATCATGCCCTCAAGCAAATCGCGGACGTTGAAGTGGTCGCGCCAGAGCATAACAACAGTGCCAAATCCAATGCACTGACGCTGCATTCACCTTTGTACGTGCGGCAAGGCGAAAACGGTTTCAGGTATGTCAACGGCACGCCTGCCGATTGTGTTCATATTGCGCTCACAGGCCTGTTGGGCTATCGGCCCGATTTGGTGGTTTCTGGCATCAACAATGGTGCCAACATGGGCGACGATACGCTTTACTCAGGCACCGTCGGCGCAGCCATGGAAGGCTACTTGTTTGGCATTCCTGCGCTGGCTTTTTCTCAAACCGAAAAAGGCTGGGCGCATTTGGACAAAGCTGCCGAGTTTGCAAAAAATATGGTGGCGCAATTTGAAGCAGCGCAGCTCATTGGCAAATCACCCTGGTTGTTGAACGTCAACATTCCTAACCAGTCTGCAGAATTCAAAGCCGCTACCTTGTGCCGCTTGGGCCGTCGTCATGCCGCTGAACCCGTCATAACCCAAATGAGCCCGCGTGGCGAAACCATGTATTGGATTGGCAACGCAGGCGAAGCCATGGACGATGGTGAGGGCACTGATTTTCACGCGGCCAAAAATGGCCATGTCACCATCACCCCATTGAAGGTCGACCTCACGGACCACGACAATGCTGGATTTTGGGCCCAAAATTTAGGCAAGCTCAAAGTGTGGGAGGGCTGATGGCGCAACGCCCCGGTTTTCCCATAAAGCTTGACAGTAAGACGTCAGTCAAGCCAGCCAAAACGGCAGCTAAGCCATCTGTCACGGTCAACCCGCAGGGTTTAGGCTTGGACTCTAGCGCGGTGCGTCAGCGCATGGTTCAAAAGTTGGCGGCACAGGGCCTCAAAGATCCCATGGTTTTGCATGCCATGGGCACGGTTGA
>CALPYQ020000171.1 GCA_943327965.2 Singulisphaera sp. GP187 | reverse complement strand
GACAACTCAGGTGCTTGAACAGCAACCAGGCGATGGCGCATGTGAAACTTCACCGCGCAATTTGAAGCGGGGTGACGCAACCTGCTTAACCACGACCTGAGCAAGGGCGCCGCTTTCATTTCTTTTGGAAAAACACGCCCTGATGAGCCGACAAAGGTCTCAACACCTAAACTTTCTGCCCATTGACAAAGTTCCTTGGCCCCCCAGGCCGACAAGACCGGTTGCAAATGATTTTGCGATTCAGCGTACCTTGCCGAAAACTTATCGAAGTCTTCTGAATGCGTCAGGTTCAAACCGCCCCGCCCTGCCAGCAAAAACTTTCGGCCCACAGAGGGCATTGCATCGAACAAATGGACCTCATGTCCCATTTGAGACAATATTTCAGCAGCCATGAGGCCGGCAGGCCCCCCGCCCACGATGGCGACTTCAAGTGACGCATGAGGCGCCGTTGTATCTAAATGCATGTCAAGAAATGTTGGTGGATGCCCTGATGGCTGAGCGGCTTTGCGGGTTTCTGTCAAAATAGCGAAAGTTTAGAAACACTTTAGCTGTAAATTCAATCACTACAAGGAAAAAGCCATGGCCAGCGATCTGATCAAGCACACCTCTGACGCCACTTTTGACGCAGACGTTTTGAAGTCTGCCACCCCCGTCATTGTTGACTTTTGGGCTGAATGGTGCGGCCCTTGCAAGATGATTGCCCCTATTTTGGACGAAGTCGCTACCGGCTACCAAGGCAAATTGCAAATTACCAAAATGAACGTCGATGAAAACCGCGACATTCCCGCCAAGTTTGGAATTCGCGGCATTCCCACCCTCATGATTTTCAAAGATGGCCAATTGGCTGCCACCAAAGTGGGCGCCATGAGCAAAGCCCAATTGACCGCTTTCATTGACCAACAATTGGCCTAATTCAGCGCCTGCTCGCAGAGCCCTTCTCAGAAGGGTTCTTGCGAAGCCTCATATTTTCCTGTCATAATCCTCCCAGTTGAACCCCAAAAGGGTTACAACGCAGTTTCAAGATAGAAACTTTTCAAAGCCCCAGCGCCAATTTATCCCTTCGGTGCAACTTCAAAGCTTTGGTTTCTAGACGTTTGAAAATTCGGTTCCTTTCCTCCCCCCGATTTTTTTATCAACCCACTTGGGTTGCTTTACGCAGGTAAATCCATGCACTTAAATGAACTCAAGGCACTGCACGTGTCTGAAGTCCTCAAGCAAGCTGAAGCCCTTGAGATTGAAAATACAGGCCGCATGCGCAAACAAGAGCTGATGTTTGCCATCATTAAAAAGCGTGCGCGTGCTGGCGAACAAGTGTTTGCCGATGGCGTCTTGGAAATTTTGCCCGATGGCTTTGGTTTCTTGCGCAGCCCCGACACCAGCTACACGGCCAGTACCGACGACATCTACATCAGCCCCAGCCAAGTGCGCCGATTTAATTTGCACACGGGCGACATGATTGAAGGTGAAGTGCGGATTCCCAAAGACGGCGAACGCTACTTTGCGCTGACCAAGTTGGACAAGGTCAATGGCGACCTGCCTGAGAACAACAAGCACAAGATCATGTTTGAGAACTTGACGCCCTTGTTCCCCAACATCCAAATGCGTCTTGAGCGTGACATCAAGGCCGATGAAAACATCACCAGCCGCGTGATCGACATCATTGCCCCCATTGGCAAAGGTCAACGTGCCCTCATCGTGGCGCAGCCCAAGTCGGGCAAAACAGTCATGATGCAGCACATTGCGCACGCCATTACTGCCAACAACCCCGACGTTCACCTCATGGTGTTGCTGGTCGATGAGCGTCCTGAAGAGGTGACAGAAATGCAGCGCACAGTGCGCGGCGAAGTCATTGCTTCTACCTTTGACGAACCCGCTGCGCGCCACGTGCACGTGGCCGAAATGGTCATTGAACGCGCCAAACGTTTGGTCGAATTGAAAAAAGATGTGGTCATTTTGTTGGACTCCATCACCCGTTTGGCCCGCGCCTACAACAATGTGGTGCCCAGCTCAGGCAAGGTCTTGACCGGTGGTGTCGACGCCAACGCATTACAGCGTCCCAAGCGATTCTTTGGCGCAGCTCGCAATGTGGAAGAAGGCGGCAGCCTGACCATCATCGCCACCGCCTTGGTCGATACCGGCAGCCGCATGGACGAGGTGATTTTTGAAGAGTTCAAAGGCACAGGCAACTGCGAGATTCATTTGGAACGCCGCTTGTACGAAAAACGGGTGTTCCCTGCCATCAATTTGAACCGCAGTGGTACTCGCCGTGAAGAGTTGCTCTTGCAGCCAGAGGTCTTGCAAAAGACCCGCATCCTTCGTCAATTCATGTACAACATGGACGAAATTGAAGCCATGGAAATGGTTTTGAAGAGCATGAAAGCTACCAAGAGCAACGTCGAGTTCTTCGACATGATGCGTCGCGGCGGCTAAAAAGCTGGTTTTCAGCCCCTTATTCGGCATGCAAGTCATTGATTTCATGCCATAATCTCGTTTTTCGCGAAAAGTACCCTGGAATGGTCCAAGGGCGGCTGTCGCAACTGACCTCAAGGAAAAGATCATGAAAGAAGGCATTCACCCCAACTACCGAGAAGTTTGCTTCTTGGATTTGTCTAACGGTTTCAAGTTCGTGACACGTTCTTGCGTCAATGCCAAAGAAATGGTGAAAATGGACGACGGCCGTGAGTTGCCTTTGTTCAAACTGGATACCTCCAGCGAATCACACCCCTTCTACACAGGTACACAAAAATCTGTGGACAACATGGGTGGTCGCGTTGAGAAATTCCGCAACCGCTTTGGCAAAACAAGCGTTACCAAGTAATTCCAAATTACGTCACGCTGTGACCCTTACAGGGCAGACCGGGAAACCGGCCTGCCCTTGTTTTTTGGCTTTCATGAGAAGTTCAATTTTTAACTTTTCTCTGCTATCTTTCGATTTGTGACAAGCCCTACTTCAAATTCAAGCGCCAATCCTGCCATCGTGGCGCAAAGTGCCGTGCGGCGTCTGCCTCGCTGGGTCTTGTTGATGCTCTGTCTGGCTTACATAATTCCTGGCTTTGTAGGCCGCACACCTTGGAAAGCCGACGACATGGAAGCCTTTGGTTTCATGTTGCATTTGGCACAGGCCTATGGTCCTGAAGCCGTGTCTTGGTTGAAGCCCTCACTGCTTCAGCAACATGATCCCAATGCTGCGCTTCTGCCCTACTGGCTTGGTGCTTGGGCCATTCAACTTGCACCTCGCGGTGTCCCTCTGGATGCTGCAGCACACCTGCCTTTCATGGGCTTGCTGGCATTGACATTGGCAGCAACTTGGTACGGCGTTTACACCTTGGCAAGAAGCCCTGCCGCACAACCCGTTAGTTTTGCATTTGGCGGCGAAGCCAGGCCGGCAGACTATGCGAGAGCAGTTGCAGATGGTGGCTTGTTAGCTTTACTGGCTTGTTTGGGTTTGGCCCGGTTGTCCCATGAAGCCACACCCGCCCTGGCGCAGCTTTCTTTCTCGGCTGTCCTTTTTTATGCTTTGGCCAATTTAAACCGAAGACGATTAACCGCCTTATGCTTTGCTTTGATCGCCATCATCGGCATGACCCTTTCAGGCGCTCCCGCTTTGGCGATGGTGTTGGGTGCGGGTGGCGCCTTGATCTTGGCAATGGACGCCAACAAACCATTTTCCTTAAGAGTGCGGCGCGTTGACGTTGCCTGGATTCTTCTCATTTGTTTGGCCAGTGCCGCAGTAGCAACCGCACTCGATCTGTGGCGCTGGCGCATAGCGTATTCGAATCTCCTAGAGATCAAATCGATGACACGCCTGCTGCTGTGGTTTACGTGGCCGGCTTGGCCGTTGGCAATTTGGACAATGTGGCGATGGCGTTACCAACTTAGACACCTCTTTGCCAACCCCCACTTGTCATTGCCACTGTGGTTTGTGGTGGTCACCCTGTTCAGTACTTATCTCTCGGGTTCGAGCGATCGATCCTTGTTGTTGGCCTTGCCTGCCATGGCCACTTTGGCAGCCTTTGCTTTGCCCACACTTCAAAGAAGTGTGAGTGCCTTTCTTGATTGGTTTACTTTGCTTTTTTTCAGCGCAGGTGCACTCATCATTTGGACTGTTTGGTTGTCAATGCACACAGGCATACCAGCCCAACCCGCCATCAACGTCAGCCGACTTGCGCCAGGATTTTCACCACAATTTTCTGCCATTGCATTCAGCGTTGCGCTGATCGCTACATTGGCTTGGGGAAGTTTGGTGAAGTGGCGTGCGGGTCGACACCAATCGGTCCTTTGGAAAAGCTTGGCCTTGCCAGCAGGTGGCGCCACCTTGTGCTGGCTGTTGGTGATGACGCTCTGGTTACCCCTGCTCGATTTCGCCAGAAGCTACGCGCCCTTGGTGGTCAAAGTTAGAAGCATGATGGGGGACACGCAATGCGTTCATTTTTATGGTCTGACCCGCGCTCAAGGTGCCGCTTTTGAGTTTCATGGGCAGCTTCGTTTGAAACCTGTGGCCCATGCGCAAACAAAGCAAAGTGTCGAAGCATCCGAATGCCCTTGGATGATTGTGGACACCCAGTCCATGACCTCTTTGGCAAAAGTGATTGATCTCTCTAGTTGGACTCAGCATGCCACCGTGCGTCGCCCATCTGACAATAACGAAGACATCGTTTTATTCAGAAAAACAGCGGTCGATCGCCGCTCATCTCAGTAAAGATGTATCACTGAATGTTTGAAGCAAGAACCATCCTTCGCCACGCCTCAACGGTTTTGGTAGGGCAACTGGCGGTGATGGCTTTTGGCATCGCAGACACCTTGATTGCAGGTCGGTATGCCGCATCAGCATTGGCGGCTTTGTCGGTAGGTTCATCGATTTACATCAGCATCTATGTGGCCTTAAACGGCTTGATGCATGCCCTTCTGCCTGTTTGGTCAGAACTTCGAGGTGCAGGAGAAAAAAAAGCCCTGGGGCG
>CALPYQ020000170.1 GCA_943327965.2 Singulisphaera sp. GP187 | reverse complement strand
TTGGGTTTGGCAGCGGCCGTGCTGGCACAACCCATCATGGGGGCAACCAAGGCCGCCAAAGAAATGGCTGCACCTGATTTTAAAAATGTTCTTTTTGATTCCGCAATGACATCGTGAATGCTGGAATTGGAAGACCGGTTGCTGTCTTCCATGGTGCTGAAATCTTTGGCCATCTGAATTCACTCCTCAATCAAAAACAAGACCATACCATTGCTTGTTGAACTTATTGTGACGGCCTAGCGTAAACCCCAACCGGCTCTATAGGGTTGGCCCCATGCGCTACATGCGCCACTTGCGCCGTCCCCATCATGATGGGCTTGACCAATATTTTGTAGGTGTCCAAATCAAACGATTTCTGAACATTGACCGGATAGGCGCTGGACTTTGAACAACTTGTGCCCAAATAACGCCAGTTTTGAATGCGATGCTGCTGCGTCCAATCGCCTTGCGTTTCAATCAAATCAATAGCGCCTGCAAATGGCCACGCATGCACTTTTAAATCTGCCAAGGCGCTGAGCAATCTGGCGTCGTGGGCGGATCGCTCTTCGCGGCCCACGCAAGCCCCCAAACACGACTTCACTTGCAGACCAAAGCAACCCCTGGCACCCATTTTTTCGAGGCCGAGCAAACCCAAACACAAACGATGCGGGTCTGCTAACTCGCGCAATTTGTTTTGCGCTGCACGAACTGAACCAAACAAGCCATAAAGACCGTCAACTTCGCCCACGCCCAAATCTTTGCCAGTGACCACCTCAGGCTGAAGATGCTCAGAGGCTTGTGACAATTGAATGCTGCATAGATTGCGAACACGTCGGAGGCGAATGTTGAACAGCGGACTGAGTTGCTTGATTAAATGCGACTCCAACAATAGTGCGCCAATTTCACCTGCCGTTTGAATAAATTCAACGCGATGGGTCTGCGACATCATTTCAGCTTCGTCTTCAGCGCGGAGGTGCGCCAAAACACGGCTGCGAATGTCAATGCTTTTGCCAATGTAGAGAGGCAAACTGCCATCGCCCTTGAACAAATAAACCCCTGCGCTGCGAGGCAATGCACTCAAGGACGCAGGATCGATGGGCATGGTGAAAGACCGAAGCGTGAAGATTTAAGTTTTGGACTTCAGTTAAGTTCTAGGTTTTAAATCAAACACCAAACACGTGGAGGTGGCATGCGCGTAAAGCGTGCCATCGGGGCCCACCAATCGCCCCTCCGTGGTGGCCAATTGACGACCGCAATGCACCACGGTGCCAATGGCCCTCAAGCGCTTGACTTTGGGCGAAATGGCGCGGACCAAATTGATGCTCAACTCGGCGGTGGTGTAGCCCCGTCCAATGGGCATCTTGCTGTGCACGGCGCAGCCCATGGCCGAATCCAAGATGGTGGCATACCAACCCCCATGCGTGGTGCCCATCGGGTTTTGGTGCGCCAAACTGGGCGCCCCTTGAAAAATGGCTTTGCCATCTTCAACATGCATCATCTGAAAATCCAAAGTCCTGCCCATGGCGGGAAAAGGCAAGCGCCCTTGCAACATGCCCTGCATCATTTCAAGACCTGTTAGGGACATGACCTCTTTGGGATCGGCCACACCTGGGCCCCGGCCTTTTTGAAGATCGTTTTGAACGACGGCCTCTTCGGCCAGCCATTGTTCGAGGATTAATTCTGTAGTCATCGTCATGTGCTTAATGTGGACAGCGCATTGTGAGGCCACTTGATTCAATCGCCTGACTTACACTGTCGCCTAGGTTTACCTTTTGGAGACAGTTGCATGACATTTGAAGCCCCACCCAGCGACTTGGTTGATCGCCTAGTCTATGCCAATCGCATTTTGTACGATCAGGGCATTGTCGATGGCCTGGGCCACGTCAGTGTGCGACACCCCAACCAAGAAGGTGTTTTTTTATTGTCATGTAACCGAGCACCTGGCTTGGTTAAACGGCAAGACATCGTGTGCTACGACCTTGATGGCAACGCCGTATCCAACACCACCGAACGCCCGTATCTAGAGCGTTTCATTCACTCCGAAATTTACCGGGCTCGCCCCGATGTAGTGGCTGTCGTCCACAGCCATTCACCCAGCGTCATTCCTTTTGCAATTACGCACAACCCGCTCAAGCCCGTGTTTCACATGTCTGGATTTTTGGGCTCTGGTTCTGCGCACTTTGAAATTAGAGAAGCAGCCGGCAATTCAGACATGCTCATTCGAAGCGCGTATTTGGGCGAAGCCTTGGCCAAATCTTTGGGCAAACACAACTGCGTCTTGATGCGCGGCCACGGCTCCACCGTGGTGGGCACGTCTTTAGAGCAAGTGGTTTACCGCGCCATTTATGCCGAGGTCAACGCCAAATTGCAGTTGGCTGCCAACGGTTTGGGTGACATCACTTTCCTAAACGAGGAAGAAGCCAAACTGGCCTCCGACATGAACGATGGCCAAATTCCAAGGTCGTGGAACTTGTGGGTGACCCGGCTTGGGCAGGTCGATATTGGCGCTTAATTGATGCAGTTGTGCCAAGGTTTGCCAGCGTGTCCTAATTTGGCTAGAATTTTTGCAGGTACAAACTTCAATTATTTGTCCTGACCACCAGCCTCAGGCTGACATGCACCACTTGCAAGGAGACCCGCATGCCACACATCATGATCATCATTGACCTGTTTATTTTGGTCGCCATTGTTTGGGCGTTTTCAGAAAACAACCGCCAATTGAAGCTTCTTAGAAAAGCAAAAGAAGCCAAGCAAAACTAAATTGCAACTTCTTCAAAATGGCTCACCCCTCTGGTGAGCCATTTTTGTTTGCGGCTTCCTGCTCCGCCAATTTGCGCTCTCGCTTCTTCTTTTCTTGCTTCAAGTCATGAAACTGATGAATGGCAAACACAAAAACTAACGCAAATACACCCAATTCAATCCAGATTCCCAATTTGCTCTCCTCTAGAATGATGCAATGACAAACCTCAACACAAACAAAGTGATTAAGTCCTTCTTCTTCGTGGTGCTGGCTGCCATTGCCTTGTTTGCACTTTACATCTTTATTGCCCTGAACTGGAGCTACTCCACCGGCGAGCGCGCCGGGTTTTTGCAAAAAGTTTCCAACAAAGGATGGATTTGCAAAACTTGGGAAGGCGAATTGTCCTTGGTGGCCATGCCCGGCGCAGCCCCTGAAAAATTTCTCTTCACCGTTCGCGATGAGGCGGTGGCTCAAAAAATCACTGCGGCAGCAGGCAAGCGCGTCACACTCAATTATGAGCAACACAAGGGCCTGCCCACCACCTGTTTTGGCGATACCGATTACTTTGTAACAGGAGTGACAGAAATTGAATAAGCACTTATCTAAACGCCTTTTGATGCAATGGACCTTAGGTGCCATTGCCAGCGCAAGCATGGCATTTGGCGCTGTCACAGCCAGCGCACAAGCTTGGCCCACCAAGCCTGTCAAAGTTGTGGTGCCCGCGCCTGCTGGCAGTTCATTGGACGTCATTGTGCGTGGCATGGCCGAGACGCTCAAAACCCGTTGGGGCCAGCCCCTGGTGGTAGAAAACAAACCCGGCGCAGGCGGCACCATTGGCATGGACGCTGTGGCAAAGGCTGCGCCCGACGGCTACACGCTGGGCATTGGCTTTAACGGACCCGTGGCATTTGGACCCTTTATGTTCAAGAAAATGCCCTACGACCCTAGCAAAGATTTAATGCCTGTGGTCTTAACCACATCGCAGCCCAATGTCTTGGCTGTGCCCGCCAATCACCCTGCACAGAATTTCAAAGAGTTTGTCACTTGGGCCAAAAATCAGGGCGACAAAGTCAGCTATGCATCGGTGGGGCTTGGCAGTTCATCGCATTTGTCCATGGAATTGCTCAAGGCAACTGCGGGCTTTGAGGCCACTCATGTGCCCTTCAATGGCTCACCACCCGCCGCCTTGTCTGTGGCACAAAACGAAACACAAGCTTTGTTGGCGGTTGAGCCTGCCTTGTTGTCTTTGGTGCAAGGTGGCCGGTTGAAATTGTTGGCTGTGACCAGTCCGCAGCGCTTAAGCGCCAGACCCGATTTGCCCACCGTGGCAGAGGCTGGCTACGCAGGATTTGATGCGCTGGCCTGGAACGGCTTGTTTGCACCCGCTGGTACACCCACAGATGTCATTGCCCGCATCAATGCCGACGTCAATGCCGCCATGGCCGACCCCGCATTCAAACAAAACATGCTCAAGCAAGGTCTCATCATTGGCGGCGGTACCCAAGCCGCATTCAAATCTTTTATAGATGCTGAAAGCCGCAAATGGGGCGCCATCATTACCAAAGCCAACATCAAACTTGACTGAACCCAACGACTTTAAAGGAATTCATGCTCATTCGACTTTTGTACATCAGCCGAGCCACAGGCGCCATTACGACCACCGTGACGGGGTCTATTTTGGAATCGGCCAGAGTGCACAACCGGGTAGCGGGCATTACAGGCGTTCTGTGTCAAGGGCAAGGCTTGTTTATACAAGTACTGGAGGGCGAGCGCAGTACCGTCAACCGCTTGTACAACACCATCATCAAAGACAAACGCCACCATGATGTGGAACTGGTGGCCATTGAAGAAATTCAAGCGCGAAAATTTCCCAATTGGTCGATGGCGCACGTCATCATTTCAGAGAATGACCCCATCGTGCAGCTAAAGCATCCAGAGTTTGATCCCTTTGAGGCTTCGGGGGAACAGCTCAATTCATTGATTGATGATTTGCTGAAGCATTCCACACCCATACATTGAATGCATTCTGGCTCAAACCCACATTGGCTTGCAATGTGGGCAATTGTCGGCAATTACGCTGCCTGCAAATTCATGTAATTTGACAAGTCAAACACCGAATTAGGCGCCACAGGCAACACCGCCTTGGGCAGAGGCTTGAAGTTCATCAACATTTTGTTAATGGATGCGCTGGGAGATTGAACTGTTTGCTTGTCCACCAAACGGCTAAGTGGCGACTCTTTGAGGA
>CALPYQ020000169.1 GCA_943327965.2 Singulisphaera sp. GP187 | reverse complement strand
TGCCAACACGCACGATTACATCTTGTGCTTCTCCAACCGTGGCCGTTTGTACTGGCTCAAAGTGTGGGAAGTGCCTGCGGGTTCACGTGGTTCGCGCGGTCGTCCTATTGTCAACATGTTCCCCTTGCAAGAAGGCGAAAAGATCAATGTGGTCTTGCCTTTGACAGGTGACATGCGCAGCTTCCCTGCCGATCACTATGTGTTCATGGGTACCTCCATGGGCACCGTTAAGAAAACATCGTTGGATGAATTCAGCAACCCCCGCAAGGCCGGCATCATTGCCGTTGACTTGGACGAAGGCGACTTCTTAATTGGCGCTGCACTGACCGACGGCAAGCACGACGTGATGCTGTTCAGTGATGGCGGCAAAGCGGTTCGCTTTGATGAAAACGATGTGCGCCCCATGGGCCGCAATGCTCGCGGTGTGCGCGGCATGATGTTGGACGATACGCAAAGCGTCATTGCCATGTTGGTGGCCGAGGACGAGCAGCAAAGCGTGCTGACTGCCACAGAAAACGGCTATGGCAAACGAACGTCCATCACCGAATACACACGCCACGGCCGTGGCACCAAAGGCATGATTGCCATCCAGCAATCAGAGCGCAATGGCAAAGTGGTGGCCGCCACATTGGTTCATGCCGATGACGAAATCATGTTGATCACTGACACCGGTGTTTTGGTTCGCACGCGTGTTTCAGAAATTCGCGAATTGGGCCGTGCCACACAAGGCGTGACATTGATTGGTTTGGACGACGGTGCCAAATTGTCTGGCTTGCAACGCATTGTGGAAAACGACGCCAATGTGCAGGACGATGCCAACGAAGGTGAGACCGATGCAGAAGGCGAAAGTGGTTCTGCTGAATGACCAGACCGTTTAACTTTTCTGCTGGCCCAGCCGCCATTCCCGATGCCGTCTTGATACAAGCCGCCAGCGAAATGCTGGACTGGCATGGGAGCGGCATGGGCGTGATGGAAATGAGCCATCGCGGTAAAGAGTTCACGTCCATTTACGAAGAAGCAGAATCAGACCTTCGTGAATTGCTAGCGGTTCCAAGCCATTTCAAAATCTTGTTCATGCAAGGCGGCGGTATTGCAGAAAATGCCATCGTGCCTTTGAACTTGTCACAAGAAGGCACCGTTGATTTTGTGGTGACTGGCAGCTGGAGTCAAAAGTCATTCAAAGAGGCTGCACAATTTTGCACGCCTCATTTGGCGGCTAGCGCGCAAAACACCAAATTCACCAGCATCCCCTCTCCTGCTGAATGGCAGCTGAGTGCCAGTGCTAGGTATGTGCATGTTTGCACCAACGAAACCATCGATGGTGTTGAATACCATGCGCTGCCAGACCTTCAAGCCTTGGGCAGCAACGCGCCTTTGGTCATTGATTTTTCTTCGCATGTTGCTTCGCGCAGCATTGATTGGACCAAAGTCGGGTTGGCTTTTGGCGGCGCTCAAAAGAACTTAGGCCCTGCTGGCCTGACGCTGGTCGTGGTCCGTGAAGACCTCTTGGGCAAAGCCATGAAGCATTGCCCCAGTGCGTTCAATTACAAAATGGTGGCCGACAACGGCTCCATGTACAACACGCCCCCTACTTATGCCATTTATATAGCGGGTTTGGTTTTCAAATGGCTCAAAGCGCAAACTGAAAATGGCATGACGGGTGTTGCGGCCATGGAACAGCGCAACATGGCCAAAGCCAAGTTGCTCTACGACTATCTCGATCAATCCCAGTTTTATGAAAACCGCGTTGACGCCGCTTGCCGTTCCCGCATGAACATCCCCTTTTATTTGCGCGATGAGTCACGCAACGAAGCCTTTTTAGCAGGTGCCAAAGCGCACGGCTTGCTTCAGCTCAAGGGTCACAAATCTGTCGGCGGCATGCGCGCCAGCATTTACAACGCCATGCCACTAGAAGGTGTGCAGGCCTTGGTGTCTTACCTTCAAGATTTCGAAACAAAACAGGCTTGAACAGGCTCGACCTGCCGTTTTTATTTCAAAACTCAACACAACATGACTCAACCCATTCAATCAGAAGCATTGGCAGAACTGCGAGTTCAAATTGACTCGCTCGATCAACAGCTTTTGAGCTTGCTGAATCAGCGCGCCAATGTGGCCGAAAAAGTGGGTGAGATCAAACGAGCTGAAGGTTCGCCTTTCTTCCGCCCCGATCGTGTGGCGCAAGTCATTGCCAAAATTGAAAAGTCCAACCAAGGTCCTTTGCTGAATGCGCATGTGGCCGCTATTTGGCGCGAAATCATGTCGGCCTGCTTGGCACTTGAAGCCCCACAGCGTGTGGCTGTGTTGGGCCCGCAAGGCACATTCTGCGAACAAGCCGCCATCGAATTTTTCGGCAGTGCTGCCAACCTCATTTATTGCAACAACTTCGATGAAGTGTTTCATGCCACTGCAGCGGGCACAGCCCAGTATGGCGTGGTGGGCATGGAAAACTCCACCGAAGGCGTGGTAGCCCGTTCGCTTGATTTGTTCTTGCGTTCCCCTGTGCATGTCATTGGCGAAGTCAGCCTCATGGTGCGTCACAACCTGCTGAGGCAAGCAGACAATCTCAAAGACATTGAGGTGGTGTTGGCGCACCCCCAAGCATTGGCTCAGTGCCAAAATTGGCTCACGCAACATTTACCGCATGCCGAGCGTCGTGCAGTTTCTAGCAATGCAGAAGGCGCCCGATTGGCGGCCTCCAATCCCGCTTGGGCGGGTCTGGCCAGCGAAAGGGCAGCTGCTCAATTTGGTTTGCACATCGTGGCCCATGCCATTCAAGATGAAGCCACCAATCGCACGCGATTTGCGGTCATTTGCTTGCCGCAAACATTGGCCACACCACCTGCCTCTGGCAAAGACTGCACCAGCTTGGTGGTGTCAGTTCCCAACAAACCAGGTGCGGTTCATGACTTGCTCATGCCCCTCAAAAACAATGGTGTTTCCATGACGCGCTTTGAATCGCGCCCAGCCAAGTCAGGGCAGTGGGAATATTATTTCTACATTGACATCCAAGGTCATATTTCTCAGCCGCACGTGGCGGCCGCCCTTCAAGAACTGCAAGGTTTGTGCGCCTTCTACAAGGTGCTGGGCTCATACCCTATCCCAGAATGAAATTCGAAAAAGTCGCTCTCATTGGCTGCGGTCTGATGGGCGGCTCGTTTGCATTGGCTGCTCGGGCTGCTGGCTGGGCACCGCACATTGTGGGTTACAGCGCCTCTTTGTCATCGCGCCAAAAAGCGCTCAGCATGGGCGTCATTGATTCTGCAGTCGACAGCATTGCGCAAGCCGTAACCGGTGCCGATTTGGTTTTATTGGCTGTGCCAGTCAAAGCCACAACAACCTGTTTCGAGGCAATTGCGCCAGCCTTGAAATTGGATGCACTTTTGATGGATGTTGGCTCCACCAAATCAGACATTGTGCTTGCGGCTCACCAAACTTTGGGTAACAAACTGCATTGCTTCGTTCCTGTGCATCCCATAGCTGGCAAAGAAGTCGCAGGCGTTGAGCATTCAGATGCAGATTTGTACAAAGATCGCGCACTGATCGTGACGCCCATGGCCAGCTCTGGCAAAGCGCAAGTGCAACTGGCAAAACAAATTTGGAAGAGCTTGGGCAGTTACATCACTGAGCTCACGCCCACCGAGCACGATGCCGCTTTTGCAGCAGTCAGCCACCTGCCGCATGTCTTGGCATACGCCATCATTCGAGGCATCTTTCAACAAAATAATGGTCCTGAATTACTAGCGCTAGGTGGCCCAGGCTTCCGAGACTTTTCGCGCATTGCGGCTTCTGACCCCGTGGTTTGGCGCGATATTTTGAGCACCAACCGCGAGCAAGTTCTGCTTCAGATTGGTCACTTCAAAAATGCCTTGAATGAATTTGAGAATGCCATTCAACGCAACGACCCACAGGCGCTTGAAGACATGATTCGTCAGGCCAGTGACCTGCGATACAACTGGCGCATGGGTGCCAACCAAAACACAGAAGAATAATTCAGCCAACATGTTTGCCACAGCGTTTCTCGACCTCCCCTCCTTGCAACAAGCCGGTGGCACTGTCACATTGCCCGGCTCCAAAAGTATTTCCAATCGCGTCTTGTTGTTGTCTGCACTTTGCGCTGGCAGCACGTGGGTTCACGACCTTTTAGATTCCGACGACACTCGCGTCATGCTGGCCGCATTGCGCCAACTGGGCTGTGGCGTTGCGCCAAAGCCTGGCACCCACAGCATTTGCATTACCGGTTTAGGTCAAAGCAGTTCCGATGGCAAATTGGCCGGTCTGAAAAAAACCACGGCACCCATTGAATTTTTCATGGGCAATGCCGGGACGGCCATGCGACCCCTCACAGCAGCCTTGGCCGTCATGGGCGGCGACTTCACCCTCAAAGGTGTGCCGCGCATGCACGAGCGTCCCATTGGCGATTTGGTTGATGCGCTTCGCTTGCTAGGTTGTCACATTGACTACTTGGGCAATGAAGGCTATCCACCACTGCGTGTCCTTTCACCCCAGTTGCAGTTGGACAAACCTATCCAGGTGCGTGGCGATGTGTCCAGCCAGTTCCTCACCGCACTGTTGATGTCACTGCCTTTGGCTGCCCACAAAGACATCGTGATTGAAGTCGTGGGCGAACTCATTTCTAAGCCCTACATTGAAATTACCTTGAACTTGTTGGCTCGATTCGGCATCCAAGTTAAGCGTGATGGTTGGCAAAGTTTCACGATTCCGGCAGGCAGTTGCTACACATCACCCGGCGAAATTCATGTCGAAGCCGATGCGTCCTCGGCCAGCTATTTCATTGCGCTGGGTGCATTGGCCGCCACAGACAAAGCCGTTCGCATTCAAGGTGTGGGCGCATCTTCTATTCAAGGCGACATTCGCTTCATGGAAGCCGCTGCCCAAATGGGCGCAGTCATCGAAAGCGGTCCCAACTGGTTGGAAATCAAACGCGGTGCATGGCCTCTCAAAGCCATCG
>CALPYQ020000168.1 GCA_943327965.2 Singulisphaera sp. GP187 | reverse complement strand
CATAAACAATACCAGGTGTCTTACCTGAATTGCGCAGACGGCGGCTCGCACCCGTACCTTGCATAGAGCGCTCAAAAGCGACAAATTTCATAACTAACTCCAAGATGAGCCGACCGCGACCAGTACAGCTCTGTTTTAAAACGGACTGCCGTTAAGCAGCCCACAATGATGTTCCCGATCAGTCTTGATCGGAGAACAAACTCATGACCGACTCACCATAAGCCATACGCTGAATGGTTTTAGCCAACAGCGGCGCCACAGTGAGTTGGCGAATTTTGGGACAAGCCGCAGCAGCTTGTGACAACGGAATGGTGTTGGTCACAACCACTTCATCGAGGGCAGAGCCTTTGGCAATGCGGTCAATGGCGGGGCCCGAAAAAATAGGGTGTGTGCAATAAGCGTAAACTTTTTTAGCGCCACGCTCTTTGAGAACTTCAGCGGCTTTGACCAAAGTGCCTGCCGTGTCAATCATGTCGTCCATGATGACGCAGTTGCGGCCATCGATGTCGCCAATGACGTGCATCACTTCACTCACGTTGGCCTTGGGACGACGCTTGTCAATGATGGCCAAGTCGCAATTGAGCTGTTTGGCCAAAGCGCGTGCACGAACCACACCGCCCACATCGGGAGAGACCACAATGAGGTCTTCGTAGTTCTTTTGGCGCAGGTCACCCAAGAGCACAGGTGAGGCGTAAATGTTGTCGACGGGAATGTCGAAGAAACCTTGAATTTGGTCGGCGTGCAAGTCCATGGTGAGGACGTGGTTGACGCCCACAGCTTGCAACATGTTGGCAACCACCTTGGCCGTGATGGGCACCCGTGTGGAGCGGGGGCGACGGTCTTGGCGGGCATAGCCAAAGTAAGGAATGATGGCGCTGATGCGACCTGCTGAGGCGCGCTTGAGAGCGTCGACCATGATCAGCAGTTCCATGAGGTTTTCGTTGGTGGGCGCGCAAGTGGATTGAATGACAAACACATCGCGTGCGCGAACGTTTTGCTTGAGTTCAACCGTGACTTCGCCGTCTGAGAATCGGCCAACATCGGCTAAGCCGAGTGACACATCCAACTCGTAGGCCACTTCGGCGGCCAACACAGGGTTGGCATTGCCAGTGAAGACCATGAAGTCTGGAGATGAATTTGTGTTGGATGGCAGCATGAGCGTTTCAGCGATCAAATGATGGGCCGATGCGGGTTAGCGCATAATTTTCAATCCACAACACGCATGACCGTGTTGTTTTGAACGCATGTGACTGCGTGCAGTTATTTGGCAGGGGAAGAAGGATTCGAACCTTCGCATGCCGGAATCAAAATCCGGTGCCTTAACCAACTTGGCGACTCCCCTACACGGGTTAGTAGCTTTAGAAATCTAGAGCTACCGACCGATCAATTGTCGCTGGAGGCCCAACCCTTTTGGGGGTGAACTTCCAAATTGCCACACATTTGGATTTTCCAATTTTGCCAAGTTGCAGGAACTTGAGGCATCTGAGTTAAATCCGTGCCGCGTGGCACTTGCGCAAACACTGCACTCCCGGAGCCCGTCATTCTGCCTTTGACAAGAAATGCAAGACTGGCTGATTCAAGCCAGGCGATTGCATCGCTGATTTGGGGGCAGAGGCGCTGGGCCACTGGTTGCAGGTCGTTGTGGCCAAAGCCATACGGGTCTGCTGCAAAGACCGAAATTGTAGCAGGCTTTGTATCGCGCTTTAAGGCCTCTGAGCCAAAAATTTTGGCGGTTTCGAGCCCTTCGGAGGGTTTAACCACCGCAAATTGGGCGGGTGGTAAAGAAATAGGCGTCATGATTTCGCCCACACCTTCGACCCAAGCGTTGTGGCCATGTAAAAAAAAGGGGACGTCCGCGCCCAATTTAAGGCCCAGTTCGGCCAGTTGTTTGACGGACAAGCCAAGGCCCCAAAGTTTGTTCAATGCCAACAGGCAGGTGGCCGCATCAGAGGATCCGCCTCCCATGCCAGCTTGTGCAGGAATCGATTTTTCAATGGCAATGTGAGCCCCTTGCGAAGTTCCAGTGCTTTGTTTCAACAAGCGTGCTGCGCGGGTAATCAGGTCGTCTGGGGGCAAGGGCACATTGAGGTCTTCGCGGCTAATTTGGCCGTCGCTTCGAACCTCAAAATGCAAGGTGTCGTACCAATCAATGAGCATGAACACAGATTGGAGCAAGTGATAACCATCGGGACGACGACCCGTAATGTGCAAGAACAAGTTGAGTTTGGCGGGCGCCAAAACATTGTTCAAAGATTTCATGATTCAAATGCAATTCGCAAAACAGTTCTGGGTGCGGGCTGAACGCGTTCTAGAACCAACCTGTTAAGGTGCCATTCAGAGGCATCGACATTCCAGCCCTCAGCAGGTGTAGGCTTGCCGCTAAGCCAATCGACCAGGGCAGCAGCTGGAAGCTTGGTGCCCGTTGTCTGAAAAATTAATTTTTCAAGGTTTTCAAATTCTCGAACTTGGCTACCTTGCAAAAGCCGTGCGTTTTGAGAGCTCCACTCGACCTTGGCCATTTGCATGCCCAAGGGGTTGTAGATGGTCAGTACACCGTTTGGCCAGCCACCAGTCAAGTCAAAAGAAGACAAAAAAGATTGTTGTGGTTCGGTGTCGATGACCAAGGCAAATCTGCCCGCTCGATAAGCGGGTGCAGCGGATTGGGTGCCGGTTGGCGTGTCTTGGGCATTGCCACTTGATGGACTGGGAGACTTTGCCATTTGCACTGGCAAGCTGCAAGCGCTAAAGAGACACAGGGCGGCGCTCATGCACCACACCTTGATGAGCCTGCTGCAAACTCTGGACATGCTGCTGACTTAGGGCTTGAAATTGAATTGCTTGAGGGTTTCAAGCAGGGTTTCGTTGTCAGACTTGAGCATGAGGCCTTCGCGCCAAATGGTGCTGGCTTTTTCTTTGTTACCCATAACCCAGTGCACTTCGCCCAAATGGGCTGCAATTTCTGCATCGGGCCGTTCTTTGAAGGCCGCTTCCAAAATGCGAAGGGCGTCTTGGTTGTTGCCAACACGGTATTCCAACCAACCCAAGCTGTCTTGAATAAATGGATCGCGAGGTGCCAACTGGATGGCCTTCAAAATTAATTCGCGTGCTTCATCTAGGCGGATTTTTCGATCAGCCAAGGAATAACCCAAGGCATTGAAGGCATGGGGGTCATTGGGTTTAAGTTTCATGAGGCCGCGCAGCAAACTTTCCATTTGCTCGTAGCGACCTAGTTTTTCGCAGAGCATGGCCATTTCTGATTGCAGTTCAGGATCGGCAGGGAACTGCGCCAAGGCTTTTTCGATGGTTGCAAAGGCAGCGCTGATTTGCTTGTCCTCTTTCAACCACTGCGACACGGCCAAAGCCTTGAGCTTGGCTTCTTGCGGTGAGTTGACCCGTACGTCCTCTAGCAACTTGAGGCCGTCGGCTTTGCGGCCTTGTTGCGCAAGCAAAGCTGCACGCCGCGAGGCCACTTTGAGGGGGTCTGCACTGGGCGGTATTTTGGCCAGCCATTCGTCGGCCTGAGACCATTGACTCTGCTTTTGGGCAATTTGCGACAGTGCCAAATAGGCTTCGGACAGACCGCCAGACAGGTCGGGGTCTGGTGTTTGACCCGCCAACGCGATGTACTGTTTGAGAGATTGTTCGGCCAACGCGGGTTGTGAAAGATCGATTTGTAAAAGCCCTAAAAACAACCAGCCAGGGGCAAACTCTGGATGCTGTTTTGTAAGTTGCTGGAGTTGTGCCAAAGACAATTGCATTTCGCTCATGTCAATCAGGGTTCGGGCATATCCCAAGCGCAAATCGGGCATGGCATCGCCAGCCATGTATTGGGTAATCATGGGTTGAACTTCGGCTGGTACGTAGCTCAACAAACTCAAAGCCAACATGATGGGGCCGGGCGCTTTGCGGTTGGCGGCATGGCCTGCGCGGGCTGCCTCGGCAGCAGGTTGAATTTCTCCTGCGTCGCGTTTCATGCGGCCAATGGTGGTCCAAGCTGTGGCCGCGGTTTCAGGATTTTGAATGGCCGAAGACAGCGCCTGCTCGACCACCTTGGCCGCAAGATTGCGATCTTGAACACGATTGAAAACGCGGGGAACGGAGCCAATGGCGGCCGATTGTTCTTTGAGGGGCAGTTCTGTCAGGCTGGCTTTGAGTGCGCGACCCGCTTCTTCAACTCGGTTCAGTGCCAACAAAATTTGGAGGGTGTAGCGATTGGCCTCTTGAGATTCAGGCAAGCTGGATTTCCAACTTTTGGTGGCCTGAAGCGCTGCTTCGCCCGAGCGAGACTGAAGTGCCAAATCGGTAGCGCGTTGAAACAAGGCTTCGTTTTTGGTTTTGCGTGCGGCGTCTAGCAATAGAGAAAAGCCAGCAGCAGGCTCGCCTGTTTGCACGCTAAGTTCGCCCAATAGCAGTTGGTAAAACAGCACCGCATTGAGGTTGGAGTTTTGCACAGGCGGCTCGGCACAAACACCTGTGGTGGCCCAGACTAATGCAAAGGAAGAAATCCAGTGTTTCATGAAGCCATCATAATCGACACGCTGTATTCAAGTGGTGCAGCCTGCGCAATTAATCCCAGCATTTAAAAACCATTTCATGCCCGAATTACCCGAAGTTGAGGTTACCAGACTGAGTTTTGCCAGTCGAATCGCTGGCGCTCGCATTTTGGCCATGCACATGGGCAAGCCGCTGCGTTGGCCCTTGGGGGTTTCTCCCTCGTCCTTGGTTGGCCAAACCGTGTTGCAGGTTAGACGTCGGGGCAAATATTTGTTGTTGGACACCGAGCGTGGCATGTTGATGCTGCATTTAGGGATGTCGGGCAGTTTGAATTTTGCACCCTCACAAGGCCCTGCAGGCAAGCACGATCACATGGATTTGGTCACAACGCAAGGTGTTTTGCGCCTACACGATCCACGCAGATTTGGTGCGGCCGTTTGGGCCGAGTCGGAACATCATGAGCCTGCCGCCAAGCT
>CALPYQ020000167.1 GCA_943327965.2 Singulisphaera sp. GP187 | reverse complement strand
CGACTATTCGCCCTTGTGGTCTGGCCAAAATGCGTCCGATTGCCAAGCTTTGCCCGCGGCCGAGATTGCGCACAAACTCTTGCAAGGGTGGTCATGAGACTGATCGCTCCTTATTTGTTGTCGCTTGAGTGTTAGGCTTGCAGCATGGCCAAAGACAAAACCATTTTCACGTGCTCCGATTGCGGTGGCACCACGCCGCGCTGGTTGGGCAAATGCCCGGCCTGCGGTGCCTGGAACACCCTCATTGAAAGCACCCTAGACACTGGCGGCAACGCCAAAAACCGATACACCAGCCAGTTTCAGGCTCTGGCCAAAACTTCTGAGCTCACCAAGTTGGGCGACATTGAAGCCACAGATGTCGACCGCAGCCCCACCGGCATCGAAGAACTCGATCGCGCTTTGGGCGGCGGCGTGGTGGAAGGTGGCGTGGTGTTAATTGGCGGGGACCCCGGCATTGGCAAATCAACCTTGCTACTGCAAGCCCTGGATGCCCTTCAACGCAAGGGCATGAACACCCTGTATGTAACGGGCGAGGAAAGTGGCGCCCAAGTGGCCCTGCGCTCCAGACGTTTGGGCTTGGACCACAGCCAAGTGCAAGTTTTGGCCGAAATTCAACTCGAAAAAATTCTGGCCACCCTCCAAACAGAGCGGCCCCACATCGCTGTCATTGACTCTATTCAAACGGTTTATTCCGACCAGCTGACGTCGGCCCCTGGCTCGGTGGCACAAGTTAGAGAGTGCGCGGCCCACCTCACCAGAGCGGCCAAAGCCACAGGCACGGCCATTGTCTTGGTGGGTCATGTCACCAAAGAAGGCGCGTTGGCTGGCCCGCGCGTTTTAGAGCACATGGTCGACACCGTTTTGTATTTTGAAGGCGATACCCACAGCAGCTTCCGCCTAATTCGGGCCATCAAAAATCGCTTTGGTGCGGTCAATGAAATTGGCGTTTTTGCCATGACCGAAAAAGGCCTGAAGGGTGTTTCCAATCCCAGCGCCATCTTTTTATCGCAACACTCCGAGCCCGTGGCGGGCAGTTGCGTCATGGTCACTTTGGAGGGTACGCGGCCCTTGTTGGTTGAAATTCAAGCCTTGGTCGACAGTGGCGGGCCCAGTCCACGCAGGCTGTCGGTAGGCCTTGAACGAGACCGTCTGGCCATGTTGTTGGCGGTCTTGCACCGCCATGCAGGCGTGGCATGCATGGACCAAGATGTGTTCGTCAATGCCGTAGGTGGTGTTCGTATTAGTGAGCCTGCAGCTGACTTGGCAGTAATGTTAGCAATCACTTCATCGCTTCGAGGCAAGCCCTTGCCCAAGGGTTTTATTGCCTTTGGCGAGGTGGGCTTGGCAGGCGAAGTCCGGCCCGCGCCGCGCGGTCAAGAACGCCTGAAAGAAGCTGCCAAATTGGGCTTCACGGTGGCCGTGGTGCCCAAAGCCAATGCCCCCAAAAAGAACGACAAGAACTTTGAAGGCCTCACCATTTACCCGGTAGACCGCATCGAAGACGCCATGAACTGCGTCCGAGGACTTTAAGATCGGGGCATGAACTTTTCCAGATTTTTGATCCCCATTGGGGTTGTACTTTTTATCGCAGGCGCTTGGCAACAATACCAATGGGCTGGGGTGGCGGTCGCCTCAGGCGCTGTCGTCATGTGGATCTTGTTGCACTTCACCCGCATGGTCACCGTGCTAAGCCGTGCCGCCAACCGCCCCGTGGGCCATGTGGGTAGTGCCGTCATGCTCAATGCCAAACTCAAAAAAGGCGTCAATTTGATGCACGTCATTGCCATGACCAAGTCATTGGGCGAGCGTTTGTCTGCAGAAAACACACAGCCCGAAGTCTTCAAATGGACCGATGAAGGCGCATCTTTTGTAACGTGCACCTTCAAAGATGGCAAGTTAACCCAATGGGACATGACCCGGCCTGAGCCTGCTGAAGCAGACGCTTCCCAAACAACTCTCTGAACTCAGCATCAACTTATCAGCGGCGGGGCATAAGACCCGTAAAATGGCAACTTTGCGAAACTGGCAACAAAGGACAAAACAATGAGCACCGCAACCCCCTCAATGGAAGACCGTGACGGCAAAATTTGGATGGACGGCAAGATGGTCGAGTGGCGCGATGCCAAGATCCATGTTTTGACGCACACCTTGCACTACGGTTGCGGCGCCTTTGAAGGCGTGCGCGCTTACAAAACAGTCGACGGCACGGCCATCTTCCGCTTGCAAGAGCACACTGACCGCCTCTTCAACAGCGCCAAAATTTTGCGCATGAAATTGCCCTTCACCAAAGAAGAAGTGAACGAAGCGCAAAAAGCTGTGGTCCGCGAAAACAATTTGGAAAGCGGTTACATCCGCCCATTGACTTGGATTGGTTCGCAAAAATTGGGCGTCAGCCCCAAAGGCAACACCATTCACCTCATGGTGGCAGCTTGGACTTGGGGCGCTTACTAGGGCGAAGAAGGCCTGAAGCGCGGCATTCGCGTTAAAACTTCTAGCTTCACACGCCACCATGTCAACATCACCATGACGCAGGCCAAAGCGGTCAGCAACTACACCAACTCCATCTTGGCCAACATGGAAGCCACCGATGAGGGCTACGACGAAGCTTTGTTGCTCGACACCTCAGGCTTTGTGTCCGAAGGTGCCGGCGAAAACATTTTTGTCATCAAAGATGGCGTGATTTACACCCCCGACTTGTCCGCGGGTGCTTTGAATGGCATCACCCGCAACACGGTGTTCCACATTGCCAAAGATTTGGGTCTTGAAATTGTGCAGAAGCGCATCACCCGCGACGAAATTTACATCTGCGACGAAGCGTTCTTCACGGGAACTGCCGCTGAAGTCACGCCCATCCGCGAACTCGATCGCATTGAAATTGGCGCAGGCAGCCGCGGCCCCATCACAGAAAAAATTCAAACGGCATTCTTTGACATTGTGAATGGCAAGAACCCCAAATACGCGCACTGGCTAACACGCGTCTAAAAAGGAAACCAATCATGAGTCAAGCTGTTGAACTTCTGGCCAAAGACCTGAACCCCCAAGGCGGTGTGTTTTGTCCCAGCCCCAAAGCCGATATGAAGATCTGGAACACACACCCTAAGGTTTACTTGGACGTGGCCCGTGAAGGTCATGCCAAGTGCCCTTATTGCGGTACGGTTTACCAATTGAAAGCTGGCGAATCGGTCGCCCACGGCCACTGATTCAAACGCATTTCGCCTTCTGTCTAATCTGTGCAAAAGGACTCACTCACAAAGCCTCGAGTGGTCCATTTTGTGACAGGCGGCTTCTCGGGTGCCACCCAAGTCGCGGTTGATTTGTGCTTGGCGGCCAATGCCAGCCAAGCCATGTCGGTTAAATTGGTCTTGCGCAAAAAGCGCAGCACGGCCGCCATCAAGATCAAAGCATTGCAAGACCAAGGACTCGATGTCGAAGTGGTCCCGGGTTGGTCACACTTTGCAACCATCTTGGCCCTCAAACGCATCTGTCAAAAATGGCAACCCGATATTTTGGTGGCGCACGGTTTCAGTGAGCACATATGGGGGCGGATGGCGGGACTGTGGGCCCAAGTGCCCGCTTTGGTTCATGTTGAACACAACTCTAGAGAACGCTACACAGCATGGCGCTTGAAACTCTCGCTCTGGTTGGCTTCAAAAACAGACGCTTTGGTGGGCGTCTCTGAAGGCGTGAAATCACGGCTCATTGAACTGGGCTTTCCCAAAGATAAATGCACGGCCATCTCAAACGGCGTTGACTGGTCGAAATTTCAACAAGGGCCCAGCCGTGCTTGGTCACAGCGATTGCCCCATGTCATCATGGCCTCTCGGTTTGCCAAACAAAAAGACCAACCCACCCTCATTCAAGCCATGCGCATTTTGAAAGCGCAACAGGTTCAGACAAGGCTGTCGATTGCAGGCTTGGGCAAAAACCGCCTGCTTCAGCAAAGCCAAAAAATTTCAGCCAATTGGGGACTCACCCAGCACATTGATTTTTTAGGGCATGTCGGCAACATGTCCGAGTTGTTGGCGAAGCACCAAATTTTTGTACTGTCGACGCATTACGAAGGCATGCCTTTGGCGCTGATTGAGGCCATGGCCAGTGGCTGTGCCTGCATTGGCACCGATGTGGTTGGCGTGCGCGAAGTCATTGCGCATGGCGTGACGGGATTGCTGGTACCTGAAAACGATGCACAAGCCATGGCAGATGCCATTGCCATGCTGCTCAAAGACCCAGAAAAAGCAGAAAATCTGGGCATCGCAGCCAGGGCTGCGGTGAAGCAAAACTTTACGCTCCAAGTGATGAATGACAATTACACCCGTTTGTTACTGCAACTTTATCGACCCAACAAAGCGCGTACTTAAATGACCACTGAAACAAAATTTGATGTTCTGATTGTTGGCGCCGGCTTTGCTGGCTGCGTGGTGGCCAGAGAACTGGCCAACGCCGGCCGAAAAGTTCAGATTGTCGAGAAGCGTCCGCACATCGCGGGCAATGCCTACGACAGCGTCGATGCCCATGGTCACTTGATTCACGACTACGGCCCACACATCTTTCACACCAACAGCGAGATGGTCATTCGGTGGTTATCGCAGTTCACCCATTGGCGCTTTTATGAACACCGCGTTTTGGCCAAAGTGGGCGCGCAATATTTGCCCATCCCCATCAACCGCCAAACCCTGAACCAGCTCTATGGGCTTGAGTTGGATGAAGCCGGCGCAGCCGATTATTTGGCCAAAGTGCGTGAGCCGCGCGAAACCAACAAGACCAGTGAAGACGTGGTGCTCAGCAGTGTGGGTCAAGATTTGTGTGACAAGTTCTTCAGGGGTTACACCAAAAAACAATGGGGCCTTGATCTGTCCGAACTCAGTGCGGGCGTGGCTGCGCGCATTCCTACAAGAACCAACGATGACGATCGTTATTTCACAGACACCTACCAATTGATGCCCGACAAAGGCTACACCGCCATGTTTCAAAACATGTTGGACCATCCGTTGAT
>CALPYQ020000166.1 GCA_943327965.2 Singulisphaera sp. GP187 | reverse complement strand
GCAGGGCCGATGCCTTTATGACCGACTACCCCTACAGTTTGCGCATGATTGACTTGACCGATTGGGCTGCAGTGATTCCTGCACCCAGCGCCATGCCCGCAACGGACTACGCTTACGCCTTTGCCAAAGGCGATCCCAGTCTGCAAATTCGTGTCGATGCATTCTTGAATCAAATCAAAAAAGACGGGCGCCTTTTGCAATTTGCCAAGCAAAACAACCTTGAGCCCATCGTGGTGTTGAAATAAATTTTGAAGTTCAAAGTGAACCCATTGAGAATCGCGGAACCACAAACCACTCCACCCGCAGCATCGGGTGTTTATCGCTTTGGTGCGGCGGTTGCATTTTTCATCTTGCTAGTAACTTCTGCTTACCTGTGGATCGACCGGCAGTCCACACTGGACCGAGAACAGGCCAGAGGCGACTTGTTAACGCGTATCTTGTTTAACCATGTCAGTCGAACTTTAGAGTCCACTACCTCACTCATGACTGTGGCCAGTCAATGGTCAGAATCCAGCCTGCCTTCCCAAGAAAAACTCAAATCTGCCATTGAAAATTCAAGCTTTATTCGCTCCATGTCCATGGTTTCAGAAAGCGGACTGGTACTGGCAAGTTCCGAAGAGGGTGTTGTCAATCAAACCCTTGATTGGAAAGGTCTGGGGCTAGACCGCGATGTTGGCAAAGACTTGGCCACCGGACGTTGGCAACCTGCCCGAAATTTATTCGATCTCAATCGAGGCAGTACGGGGCTCGCAAACATTGCTGTTCTGCCGTTGTCAATGCGCATGCAGCGTGCGGATGGCCAAGTCGTTCGATGGTTGGTACTCATCAATCCTTTGGATTTGATCAATGGTTTTGCAGAATCGGTAGACGCCAATTGTGATGCGGTTTATGTGTTCGATTTTGCTGGAAGAATTTTGGCCAGCAGTTCGGAAAGATGGTTTCCCCATGACCAAATTTTTCCAGAAATGCCCGCTGTTCAAAGTGTGGCCAACAACCAAGAGTTTGGTCGTTATCTGGGTCAGAAACAAGACACCCAAAAGAAGCTTGAAAAGTTAGAAGTCCATTACAGAACTTCAGCCAACTTGCCTGTGACTGTTGCGGTCGCCATTTCCCGCAGTCGGGTAGAGGGCCAGTGGTGGTTGTCATCCAAGGGCATCATTGGCATGTCACTCCTCATGTTGTTGGCTACTTTTTTGTTGACCCGGCAAATCGCCAGTATCTGGTTGCGCAGAGAGGACGATCGATTGGCCATGTCTGCCGCTTTGAATGCGGCAGAGGCAGCCAACCAAGCCAAGTCTTCTTTTTTGGCCCAGATGAGCCACGAAATTAGAACCCCCATCAACAGCATGGTGGGCATGACTGAGTTGGCACTGGGCACACCCCTTAGCACTGAGCAAAAGGGTTACTTAGAAATGTCTCGGACGGCTTCAAAGAGCTTGCTGCGCCTCATTGATGACATCTTAGATTTCACACGGTTGGGTGCCAACCGACTGACCTTAGATCGAACTTCATTTGACCTTCATACGGCCTGCCAACAAGCGCTGAAGGGCTTTGCATTTCAAGCTGAGCAGAAAAAAATTGAGCTCTATTTGGTCATAGAACCCGATGTACCCCAATGGGTTATGGGCGACCCACTTCGTTTGGGGCAGGTGCTTCAAAACTTGTTAGGCAATGCCCTTAAGTTCAGTGACACAGGTTGGGTCAAGCTGCACGTGAAAAAAATCACTTCAGACCTCAGTACCGTCAGATGTGCCTTTGAGGTCAGTGACACTGGCATAGGCATCTCGCCAGAAAAAATGCAGATGATTTTTTCGCCATTTAGCCAAGCCGATGCCTCCGTCAATCGAAAGTATGGCGGCAGTGGTTTGGGGCTTTCAATTGCCAAAAATTTGGTCAAGTTAATGCAGGGTGAAATCAGTGTCCGGTCCCTAGAAGTAGGGGGCAGTGCTTTTACATTTTCTGCACAATTTGATTCAGCCAATCCGTCAGAAGCGTTGACCCTTGACGAAGGCGAACCTGCCAATGTTTTAGCGCGCAAAAGCTTTAACACCATGTCCAATTCAGTCGACGTCTGGCTGGTTGAATCCAATCCCTTTGCGCGAGAAATTCTCAAGGATTTACTATCAGCGCAGCAAATCAATCCCCAAGAGGTGGTTACTCCCGCAGCCTTGCAACAAAATTTAGAGGCCTGGCTGCATCAGGGGGTCAATCGCCAAACCTTGTGGGTCATTGATCACAGCATGCTTGCCTTCATTGAGTCCGCCTATTTGCTGGCGCAGGACAGTGCGCGCTGGAAAAATATGAGCTGGGTCGTTTTGTCAGATTTTGGTTTAAATCATGATGTGCAAAACCTGTGTGCTTTGGCCAGAACCTTGGGTGTTCGGGTGGCCAATTTGTACAAGCCTGTCACGGCCCAAGAACTTCACAATACTTTGTTCGACATGACCAAGCGAGATGAAGTGGGTGAACAAATTTCAGCGGCTGTCATCCCTAGCAAAAAACACGTTGGCAGAATTTTGGTGGTGGAAGACACCCCCATGAATCAGCAGCTGGCGCAGTGGACATTGCAAAAATTAGGATGCACCGTCGACATTGCCGCCAGCGGTGAAATAGCCATTCAAAAAATCCGCTCAGACAGCTACGATTTGATCTTGATGGACTTGCAAATGCCCGGGATAGATGGCATTGCAGCCACCTATGAAATTCGAAGAATCGAAATTACAGAAGCGCTCAAGATGACGCCCATTGTGGCCATGACTGCCCACGTTCTAGATCAAGACCGCGCCTTGGCACAAGCTGCAGGCATGCAAGACTTTCTCATCAAGCCAGTCTCGGCAGATGAATTTCAACGCGTTCTCAGCAGATTTTTGTGAAGTGGCTCATTTCCTGAGCCTTGGCTGAGTCGATAATTCAATCCAGACTTATCGGCAGACCCCAGCTACAAATTCATGGCCAACGCTACTCAACCAGGATTCATGGTGTTCCATGGCAACCGCCTGGAAGACCTGCGCGATCTCACGGTCGGCCTGCTTTGCAACAACCCCCTGCCACCTTTGGTGCCCGAAACCTTTTTGGTTCAAAGCAATGGCATGAAGCATTGGCTCGAGATGGCTCTGGCAGACGATCAAGCCATGGGAATTTGTGCTGCCACACAAACCGAGCTGCCTTCTAGCTTTGTTTGGCGCATGTACCGTTTGATCTTGGGTCAAGATGTGGTTCCTGCCGCCATGCCCTTTGACAAGGCCGCCTTGGTCTGGCGACTTTGGCGCTTGTTGCCCGAATTTGCGCAGACTCACCAAGTACAGCCCTTGTTGGCTTACGTCAAGAACGATGTTTTGGGTCGACAGCGCTATCAATTGGCGCAACAAGTGGCCGATGTGTTTGACGGTTATCAAAGCTACCGCGCCGATTGGCTAAGCGATTGGGCCAAAGGGCAGTTTGTATTGAACCACCAAGGCAAACGCGAAGCCTTGGCACCCGATCAACTTTGGCAAGCGCAGCTGTGGCAGCTCTTGCAACAAGATGTATTGCAAACGCAAGTTCCCGAGTTACTGACGCAATGCCAATCGCGTGCAGAAGTTCATGACCTGTTCATGCACACCATGAGGCATTCAGTTGCCGCTCTGCCCAAAGGTTTGCCGCCGCGCATTGTGGTGTTCGGTATTTCAAATTTGCCCATGCAAGTGGTTGAGGCTTTGGCAGAAATAGGGCGGTGGTCGCAAGTCATTTTGATGGTGCAAAACCCTTGCCAAGAATATTGGGGCCATGACATGGATCTGGTGGCCCAAAAGCATTCACTGCTGGCTTCGTGGGGTCAACAGGGTCGCGATTATTTGCACGCGCTAGAGCGCTTTGACCAGCCCGAAAATGCCGTGGGTCTCATGAGCAAGCAAAGTTTCTTCACCGACCCGGCTGAAACGGCTGACCCAGCTGATCCTGCTAACCCAACGGCCCCTTCAAGACTCCAAAAGATTCAGTCCGACATTCTGAACTTGAACGCCATGCCAAATGCGCCAGAGCCATTGGCCGACGATGGCAGCATTCTGATGGTGCAGGCGCATTCTGCGCAACGCGAAGTTGAAATATTGCACGATCGTCTTTGGAATTGGTTTGACCACAATCCCACTTGGAAGCCTACCGATGTGATGGTGATGGTGCCAGACATGGCCACATTTGCTTCTCACATTCAAGCTGTGTTTGGCCGATTTACGCCTCAGCACCCTCGCCACATTCCTTTTTCCGTGGCCGATACCACCCCAAGGCAAGTGCCGCTGGTTCAAGCGCTTGAATTTTTGTTGAATTTGCCCGAAGCACGAGTTACTTTGTCGGAGTGGCTCAGTTTGTTTGAAGTTGCAGCCATCCGTGCCAAGTTTCAAATGGACGAGTCCGACGTTCAAAGCTTAAAGAATTGGCTACAGGCGGCCGCCGTCCGTTGGGGGCTAGACCCGGCCCATCGTCAAAAGTGGGGTGTTCCAACCGACATGCCCCACGCGCAACAAAATACCTGGTCCTATGGTTTGCAGCGATTGCTTTTGGGTTATGCAGCAGGGCAGGCTGAAGGCAATTCGCCTTGGCAGGGTGTCTTGCCTTTGCCGCAAGTGGCAGGCCTGAGTGCGCTCAAGGTGGGCTATTTGGCAAATTGGATCGATGCGGTGGCCAACAGTCTTTTGCAATTAAATGCTGCGCACACGCCTTCTGAGTGGTCGGCTGTGATGCACGAGCTCATGGCCAGATTTTTTGAAGCCGATAACGAAGCCGATGAGCGCATGCTTTTGCGATTAAAACAGGAGCTGACGCAGTGGCAACTGCTGTGTGATCAAGCAGGCTTGTCTGAGCCATTGCCCCTGACAGTGGTTCGTGAACATTGGCTCTCTGCCCTTGAAAATGCTGGCTTGCAACAACGATTCTTTGGTGGGGGCGTTCAGTTTTCTACACTCATGCCCATGCGCGCAATTCCCTTCAAGTGCGTGTGTTTGTTGGGCATGAACGATGGCGCTTACCCCCGCCAAAGTACGCCG
>CALPYQ020000165.1 GCA_943327965.2 Singulisphaera sp. GP187 | reverse complement strand
CATGCCTGGCAGCTCGTTGGCCACGGCGCCTTTGACGGGGCTGTAGGCAAAACAACCTGCCCTGTCAATTTGAGCTTCACGAACAAAGTTCAGCAAATGCTCAAACTCTTCTTCAGTTTCACCTGGGAAACCCGCAATGAAGGTGCTTCGAATGACCAACTGCGGGCAAACCTCACGCCACTTTTGAATGCGCTCTAAATTCTTCTCGCCACTGGCGGGCCGTTTCATGCGCTTTAAGACATCGGGATGGCTGTGTTGCAACGGCACATCCAAATACGGTAGCACCAATCCAGTGGCCATTAGGGGCAAGACCTCATCAACACTGGGATAGGGGTACACATAGTGCAAACGCACCCAAGCGCCATGTTGCTGCGCCATCTCGCCCAGCGCTTGAACCAGTTCAAACATGCGCGTTTTGACAGGGCGACCTTCCCAAAAGCCCGTGATGTATTTGACGTCGACGCCATAGGCCGAAGTATCCTGGCTGATCACCAACAGTTCTTTAACGCCACCTTCAAAAAGCGCTTTGGCTTCTTTCAACACATCACCAATAGGACGGGAAACCAAATCACCGCGCATAGAGGGAATGATGCAAAACGTACAGCGGTGGTTGCAGCCTTCGCTGATCTTTAAATAAGCGTAGTGGCGCGGTGTGAGTTTGAGACCTGCATCACCAAAGGTGTTGGGGACCAAATCTAAAAACGGGTCGTGCGGTTTGGGCAAATGAGCATGCACGGCATCCATGACCTCTTGCGTAGCGTGAGGCCCAGTCACGGCCAGCACACTGGGGTGCATTTCACGCACCATATTGCCGCCACCCTCAGACTCTCGGGCGCCTAAGCAGCCCGTCACAATGACTTTGCCATTGACATTCAAGGCTTCAGAAATGGTGTCCAGGCTTTCCTTGACTGCGTCGTCAATGAAGCCGCAAGTGTTGACGATGACAAGGTCTGCACCTTCAAAAGTCTTGGAAGTCTCGTAGCCTTCAGCGCTTAGTTGCGTCAGAATAAGTTCGGAATCGGTCAAGGCTTTGGGACAACCCAAACTGACAAAGCCCACTTTAGGGGCAGGAGAAGAGGCAAGTGAAGCGGCCGACAAAGGGCCTGCGTTGGCTAATTCGTTCATGGCGCTATTGTCCCAGTATTTCGGTGCCTTCAAGCCTCTGAGGGTTCAGCCAATCAGGGCTTCAGTCCAAAAGCACTGAGAAATTGGGCCGTTTGCTTCTGCATTTGCTCTTGCATCTGCGACATGATGTTTTGCTGCTGATGGCCCATTTTGGACTGCATCATCATGAGCGACTGCAAGTTACTTTCCAAATAAGCCCCCATGTGTCCCTGCATGGCATGGCCATAAAAACGAATGATGTTGGACAAAACTGCCTCGGTAAACATCGGAACACCCGCTGATTCTTCTTCCAAAATGATCTGAAGCAGTAGGCTTCGAGTGAGATCCTCACCCGATTTGGCATCCCTGACGACAAAGGAGTGCCCCTCCATCACCAATTGCTTGATTTCAGTCAAGGTGACATAACTGGAGGATTGGGTGTCGTAAAGCCTGCGATTGGGGTATTTCTTGATGACACGTGGCGGCTTCGTCTGGGCCGCAGTAGCCCCATGGCTGTCCGCATCTTGGGCCGCTTCTTGGCTTTTGGATCGGGTGTCAGTAGCTGGTGGTTTTCTGGCCATGATTGCAAATTCTTTATAAACAGTGATCTAACAGTGGCGACAGCAAAAAACCAGCATATGCTGCACCGCAACAGATTCTAAAGACATATACCCATCCACCAGTACAAGGAGTTACCCTCAACTAATTGGGGTCAGATCAACATTGTTTTACAAAAAATGCTACTGTGGCGCTATGAAAATTCAAAATCTCCTACTTTTTGGCTTGCTCTTATGGAACCACTCTGCCATGGCCATTGAAGAGCCCTCTTTCAAAGTTATTTCAAAAGCTGGCACTTTTGAGATCAGGCAATATGCCCCCATGTTGGTGGCAGAAACGATGGTAGAAGGCGATATGGACGAAGCCTCCAATCGTGGATTTAGAAAAATTGCAGACTACATTTTTGGCAACAATCAGTCAGCACAAAGCGGCAATGCGGCCAAAATTGCCATGACAGCCCCAGTTACCCTGGAGCCCCAATCTGAAAAAATTGCCATGACAGCCCCAGTCACGATGAGTGCTGCAAATTCTGACGCTGTGATGACGGCCAGCAACAAATGGCGAGTGCATTTTGTAATGCCTTCGCAATACACCCTCGCGAACATTCCACAACCCAAAAATGCTGACGTGAAGTTACGTGAAATTCCCGGCAAAATTTTTGCTGTCAACAGCTACACGGGGCTGAACACACAAGCCCGTGTTCAAAGCAAAACAGATGAGTTATCTGCCTGGGTGTTGGCTCAAAAAATGAAACCCTTGAGCAGCCCGCAACTGTCTCGCTATGACCCCCCATGGACTTTGCCCATGTTTCGTCGTAACGAAATCATGATTGAAATTGAAGACGTCAAGCCGGCCAACTGATTCAAATGGTGTAGTCAGTATTCGGGGTTTACTTTTTAAATGGATCGCTGAATTTTGCATCGCCAGTTAGCGTTAAATCCGTCAATGTATTCATGAATGCAACCAGCGCGGCTTTGTCCTCTGTCGACAAATTGAGTCTGAGGGCTTGACCATTGGGAGACAAGCGATTGTCCAAAGCGGGTCCCAACTTGACGCCGCTGTTGTAATGCTCCACCACCTTGTCCAATGAATCAAAGCGTCCATCGTGCATAAACGCTTTGGAAAGTCCTACGTTCTTTAACGAAGGTGATTTAAAAATGACCGTCTCACCGGCATCCAAACCATTGCTCCGAGAATTGGCAGCCAAGGCAAAGCTTGGTGGCTGGTGACAGACTGCACAACCGCCACCGCCAGCGTTTGGCGGGGTGATGAACAACTGACGGCCTCTGTCCTCTTGGGCCGTAAACCCCGGCAAAGTCGCACCTAGACCTCGGTTGTTGGCATTGGGTGCAAACACCTGCGCATAGGCCGTATCCCATTTGCTGTTGGAGGAAATCATCGCGCGTTGAAATTGCGCCAGGGCTTGCTGAATGCGGGCCTCCGTAATGGCAGCATCGCCAAAAGCAAACGCAAATAAATCTGGGTAATACGAAGAGGCATTCATCTTTGTAATGAGTGCCGGAATACCGCCCTCACTTGAAACAAAACCCATTTCTATCGCATGCTGAATGGGTTGGCTGGCCTGAGCTTCAACGGATGACGCGCGTTTGTCCCAAAACATACTGCCTGGTTGATAGTAGCGAATATTGCCCAATCGCATGGCATGCGCAGTTGTAAATTCAAGCCCCGAAAAACCTTTGCTGAATTGTCTGGGATCGTCGAAGCCATTGGCTTGCTGATGGCACGAACTGCAAGAAATGCTGTCATTGATGCTGAGACGTTTGTCGTAAAACAAAACGCGGCCTAATGTTGCGACCTTGTCGGAGATGGCGTTGTTGGCTGGCGTGTTGTCGAGTGCGGCAACTGTCGCATCGTAATAAGCAGGCAAGACAGGCGCCGCGTAGTTAGCTAGATTGCTCAGACTAAGGGTTGTGAACTCTACAACGCCGGCCGGTGTAACGACTGACGTAGCAACTTGCGAGCCTGTATTCGTGGAAGAACCGCCACCGCAAGACACAAGCCCTAGGCAGGCAATTAAGTAAAAAACAGATGTAACAATTTTTGAATTTAAAACCGTTGAGATTGCTTGGTTCATGCGAATAGATATTGGGCCATTAAGGCGTTAAGGGCCAACTTCGCTCAAAGCTTTGTGAATCTAAAAAATTCGCCACAGCTGCTTGTTTGTTGGACTAGCGTGTGATCATGACATCGCTAAACCATGCGATGTGTGGCTTATTTGTAAAGTTGAGTTAACGCAAGGCAAATAAAAAAACTGAGCGTTGCACGCCAACGCAAAAATTATTCAACAGAATTTTGTAACCTAAATTCACGCCACAACAAATACAAACCACTCATCACCACGATGCATGCGCCTACCACCACTGCGCTGTCTGGCATCTGGCCAAAAATCAACCAACCACCCAAGGTCATGTAAATAATTTGTTGGTATAAAAATGGCCCTAACACTGCGGCAGAGGCATAGCGATGCGCAAAAGCAGATGCCGTATGACCCAATCCCCCGGCTAAGCCAGTGAGCACAATTACCGACCAAGTGAGCCAACCTTCTGGCATTTGCCAGTGCCACAAAGCAAAGGGCGCAAGAACCAAAGATGGCACAGCCGCAGATGCCAGTTGTGTAGAAATCGGATGATCACTGCTGGCCAAACGACGCGTCATTAAATTGAATGCGGCGTAAATGAATGCATTCACGATGCTTAGGAAAATTGCGGGATGAAAACCCTGACTGCCGGGACGGATGATGACCAACACGCCTACAAATCCCAAACCAATGGCCAACCAACGTTGTGCGTCTAATTTTTCGTGAAGGAACCATGCCGAAATTAAGGCAATCAGCAGAGGTACTGAAAATTGAACCGCTCCGACTTCTGCCAGTTGCAAATATTGCAATGCAAAAAAATTCAAGCCCGTCATGATGGCAAGCATCACACCCCGAAGCAATTGCAATCGAGGGTTCTGAATCGAAAACAATTGCTTACCCATAGAGGGCATGAAAATCGCAGTCGTCAAGATAGTGTGAAATAAGAATCTAAGCCACACCACTTGTAACACCGGGACGGATTGCACCAACCACTTGGCACTGGTGTCCAAAGTCGCAAACATGAGTGTGGTCACAGTGACCAGTGCAATACCGATTTGGCGATTTTTGGCAGTGTCACTGAAAAGTTGAGACATTGATTTCCCAAAGAAGCAAAGAAACACGATGACACGTTGAGAAAACACAAGTCCCAATAGCCGTCACTCAAGGTGATGGTACAGCCTATCAAAGATGACTGTCAGAGCGACGGGGGTCGCGCTTGTCTTGCTGCTGTGATGCGGCCGTATTCAAATCACAAAACAGT
>CALPYQ020000164.1 GCA_943327965.2 Singulisphaera sp. GP187 | reverse complement strand
GTAAATTTGCCCATCTTTGGCTTTGTACTGCAGCGATGCTGTTTGCGCTTTGATGGTAATGCCACGCTCTTTTTCAATGTCCATGGCGTCTAGAACTTGCGATTGCATTTCGCGCTCTTGCAAACCACCGCAACGTTGAATCAATCGATCGGCCAGTGTCGATTTGCCATGATCGATGTGCGCAATGATGGAGAAATTTCTGATGTGATTCATCAAGGACCAGTTACAAGTGTTTGAGATTCAAAAAACTAGGCAAGAAAAAAGGGCGCGTCGAATGAGGACGCGCCCTGAACCAACAATCAATGGCAACTGCGATAGTTGGGACTTCATTGTAGGCAAAAAGCCCAACACGTACAGCCCCAAAAAACCACAATGCAGGTCGTTGCAAGCTCACAACAGAAAACTTATAAACAGGTTATTCACAATTAAAGCTTTGGCTTGATGAATAACTTGTGGGTGTTCTGTGGATCACCGGTGGACTGATGTGGGACATCCCACATCGTGAAGCCACCCCTGCTTTTTTAGCCATGAATCTTGGTCCAAGTGCTCAGATTTTAACCATTTTTAATCATCAACTCGCTTTAAAGTTAGCGTTCGCCAACATAAAAAATATTTTCAAAACTTGCTAAAACCCTGTGGTTCAAAAGGGACTCTTGACAATGAAGAGATCAAGAATTCGGCTTGATCAGGGCAAACCTGGTGATGTCACCCCGTCTGAACAAGACACTCACAGATTTGGTTTTGTCCATTTTGGCCACCGCTGCCACAAAATCTTTGGCCTGAGCAACTTCGATGTTGCCGACAGCCAAAATAACATCTCCTTCCCGCAAACCGGCCTTGAGTGCTGGCTCTTGCAAGCTTTCAACGCGAACTCCACCTTTGATCTTCAGTTCTGATTTTTGGGCGTCCGTTAGATCTGCCACCACCAAGCCCAAACCCTGAACAGAATTTGCAGTCTTGGGTTTTTCTTCAGGTTCTGCCGATCGCTTGGCCACTTTTTCGGGCTCCATCTCGGCAATGACAATGCTCAAGTCTTTGGTCACACCCCGTCTAAAAACAGTCACTGTACTTTTGGTACCTGGCTTGGTATTTCCAACCACTCTAGGCAAGTCCGACGATTTTTCAATGGCTTTGCCATCAATCTTAATGATCACATCACCCGCCTCTAACCCGGCCTTGTCTGCAGGTGCGCCCGCTTCTATTCGATTAATGAGTGCGCCTTGCGCTTTGCCCAAACCAATCGACTCAGCAATTTCTTTGGTGACAGGTTCAATTTGGACACCAATGCGACCCCGAGTCACGCGGCCGTTGGCTCTCAATTGTTCACTGACCCGCATGGCTTCGTCCATCGGAATAGAGAAAGAAATGCCCATGAAGCCACCCGACCTTGAATAAATTTGGCTGTTGATGCCAACCACCTCACCACGCATGTTAATTAGGGGGCCACCTGAATTGCCTGGATTAATGGCGACATCGGTCTGGATGAATGGCAAGTAATCGCCGGTATCGCGCTGCTTGGCACTGACAATGCCAGCGGTGACTGAGTTGTCCAAGCCAAAGGGCGAACCAATGGCCATGACCCACTCGCCCACTTTCAAGCGGGACACATCACCCACTTTGACAGCAGGCAAACCTGACGCTTGAATTTTGACGACAGCCACATCGGAGCGCTTGTCAGTGCCAATGATCTTGGCCTTGAATTCACGTTTGTCGGTCAATGTGACCAACACTTCATCGGCACCGTCGACCACATGGGCGTTGGTCATGATGTAGCCATCTGCTGTCAAAATAAAACCCGAGCCAACACCTCTTGGCTGGGATTCTTCAGGCGCAGGTGTTCGACCTTGACGTGGCGCTTGCCTAGGCGCATTGGGGGTGCCGGGGTTTGGAATGGGAATACCAAAGAAACGCCGAAAGAGCTCTTGAGTCTCTTCGTCCATGCCATTGCCACTGAAATTTTGAGTTCGAACTTTCTCCAGTGTGCGAATATTGACCACCGAGGGTCCAACTTGTTCAACCAACTCTGTGAAATCAGGCAAGCCTTTGACCACGGATTGTTGTGCCATGGCTTGCGTTGGCCACTGAAAGCCAGAAACCAGTCCCAAGGACAAAACAGCTGAAAGCAAAATTTGAGATGTTTTCAAGTTGATTTTTTTCATAACAACAACGCGCTCCAAAAATTTTCAGGAAGACAACTCTTCGGAACGCGAATATACAGCGCAACGAAAGCCATGCCAACGGTCAGGAAATGATTCTTGAGAAAGCCAAAACCAATGGCGTTTCCCCTTGTCGCTCTGCAAAGAAACAAAAAGCAACTTTTGAAAATCTAGATGAACGGCCAGGTCATCATTTGCCGCAACCTCACTGACTGTGCTGTGGCTTGGATATAAATTTTGAATCTGCCATTTGTTGCCATCCCAAGACAGCCAACATGGAGACTGCCCTGACTTGAGATAACGAAACAAAAGCCAGCAACACGCCATCCAACAAGGGATCCAATACGCGACGCGCCAATCTGAAAAATCACGCCCCCAATGAGCCCCAACATAAAGAATGATGGCGATTGACGCTAAAGTCCATGCCACCCAAATGGACATGAAAAAACGCCCCACCGGGTAGTCGACCGATGGGGCGTTTGAATTCAAGAGAATTAGATCCGACGGAAAACCAAACTGCCGTTGGTGCCGCCAAAACCGAAGTTGTTCTTGAGGGCGTATTCAATGTTGACATCGCGTGCTGTATTGGCACAGTAGTCCAAATCGCACTCGGGGTCTTGATTGTCCAAGTTAATGGTAGGAGGCACCTTTTGGTGGTGCAATGCCAAGACTGTGAACACACTCTCAATACCGCCGGCGCCACCCAACAAGTGACCCGTCATTGACTTGGTCGAGCTGACCAAGGTTTTCTTGGCATGGTCGCCCAAGGCTGCTTTGATGGCATTGGTTTCATTGACATCGCCCAAGGGGGTGGATGTTCCATGCGCATTCAAATAACCCACTTGGTCTGCGTTGATACCTGCATTGCGCATGGCAGAAACCATGGCACGGCGTGGTCCATCCATGCTGGGCGCAGTCATGTGACCGGCATCGGCGCTCATGCCGTAACCGCAAATTTCTGCATAAATTTTGGCGCCACGCGCTTTGGCGTGTTCGTACTCTTCAACCACCATGACGCCTGCGCCTTCGCCGAGCACAAAACCATCGCGGTCTTTGTCCCATGGACGTGAGGCTGCTGTTGGATCGTCGTTGCGAGTAGACAAGGCACGCATGGCAGCAAAGCCACCCAAGCCCAAGGGTGAAATGGTGGCTTCAGAACCACCCGCGACCACCACATCGGCATCACCATATTCAATCATGCGACTGGCTTCACCAATGCAGTGAAGGCCTGTGGTGCAAGCGGTGACAACAGCCAAATTAGGGCCCTTGAAACCGAAACGCATGGACACATGACCAGCGATCATGTTGATGATAGAAGCTGGTACAAAAAATGGAGAAATTCTTCGAGGGCCTCTGGCCGTGTATTCGACATGCGTTTGCTCAATCATGGGCAAACCGCCAATGCCAGAACCGATGACGCACGCTATTCGCGTGGCCAATTCATCATCCAAGGCTTCACCTGTGGGAAGTCCAGCATCTTCAACTGCCTGAACAGCTGCTGCAATGCCGTAGTGAATGAATGTGTCCATCGTTCGCGCCTCTTTGGCGCTGATGTACTGCTCCAAATTGAAACCTTTGACTTCGCCTGCAATTCTGCAAGAAAAGGCTGAGGTGTCAAATTTGGAAATATGGCCAATACCAGATTGGCCAGCCAAGAGATTGGCCCACGCGTCAGCCACCGTGTTTCCAACGGGACTGATACAACCCAGGCCCGTGACAACAACGCGACGACGGGTCATCTCAGATCAAGCCTTTTTGCTTTGGGCGTAATCAATGGCTGCTTTGACGGTTGTGATTTTCTCAGCGTCTTCGTCTGGAATTTCAATTCCAAATTCATCTTCTAAGGCCATCACCAGTTCCACTGTGTCCAGTGAGTCTGCGCCCAAGTCAGCAACGAATGCTTTCTCTGGTGTGACTTGTGACTCTTCAACGCCGAGTTGTTCAGCAATGATTTTATTGACACGTGCTTCGATATCGCTCATGGTTCCCTCTGAGGGTAGTGAAAAAAGAGATTTTATCAGGACATATGCATGCCGCCATTGACATGCAGTTCCTGACCCGTAACGTAACCTGCCAGCGGACTGGCCAAATAGGACACCGCATGGGCAATGTCCTCTGGTGTGCCTAGTTTACCCAATGGAATTTGAACCATCAGGGCTTGGTGTTGTGCTTCTGGCAATGCCGCTGTCATGTCGGTGGCAATAAAGCCTGGCGCGACGCAGTTGACCGTGATGTTGCGACTACCCAGCTCCCGCGCCAGAGCACGGGTCATCCCTGCCACACCGGCTTTGGCGGCAGCGTAATTGGCTTGCCCGGGGTTGCCTGAGGCTCCCACCACACTGGTAATGCTAATAATGCGGCCGTAGCGTTGCTTCATCATGGGACGAATGGCTGCCCGGCTCATGCGGAAAACAGCTTTTAAATTGGTGTCCAAAACCGCATCCCAATCGTCGTCTTTCATGCGCATGGCCAAAGTGTCCCTGGTAATGCCTGCATTGTTCACCAATACATGCAATCCACCTTGAGATTTGACAATTTCATCAATGAGCGCTTCGCCCGCGCCAGCGTCATTGACATTCAAATTGGCACCACGGCAGCCGGCATATGCTGCCAAAGCTGCCGAAATTCGGGCTGCCCCTTCGTCGGTGGTGGCCGTACCCACCACTAGCAAGCCTTGTTTGGCCAGCTCCAATGCAATGGCTGCGCCTATGCCTCTGGACGCTCCAGTTACCAAGGCAATTTGACCTTTGAATTCTGTTGCGGTGACACTCATACCAAGGCTCCTTTGACTTCGGCCATTGAGGCGGGATCAAACAATGGCCAACCCGTCATTTCGGCATCAATGCGTTTCACCATGCCGGCCAAGACCTTGCCAGGTCCACATTCAACCACC
>CALPYQ020000163.1 GCA_943327965.2 Singulisphaera sp. GP187 | reverse complement strand
GTCCCGAATTTTGGCCAAATCCTTGAATTGTCAGGGGATTGATGGTCAAGGGGGTATCACAGCAGAGCCCTGCGGTGTCTGCCAGGCCTGCAAGGACATCGACGCCGGTCGTTTTGTAGATTACACCGAACTCGATGCCGCCTCCAACCGCGGTGTTGACGAAGTTCAAAGCCTGCTAGAACAAGCGGTCTACAAGCCAGTGCAAGGGCGTTTCAAGGTCTTCATGATTGACGAGGTTCACATGTTGACCAACACGGCATTCAACGCCATGTTGAAAACCCTCGAAGAGCCACCTGAATATTTGAAGTTTGTCTTGGCCACCACCGACCCGCAAAAGGTGCCGGTCACAGTGTTGTCGCGCTGCTTGCAATTCAACCTGCGACCCATGGCGCCAGAAACCGTGTTTGAACATTTGACGCAGGTTCTGCAGCAAGAAAAATTGCCAGCCGAACCCATGGCACTGAAACTTTTGTCTCGCGCAGCAAGGGGGTCCATGCGCGATGCCTTAAGTCTGACCGACCAGGCCATTGCCTTTGGCAGTGGTCAATTACAAGAAGCCACGGTCAGATTGATGCTTGGCAGTGTGGACACCAGCCACGTCATGGGATTGATTGATGCGCTGGCGCGTGGCCATGGCGCCGATGTGGTGAGCATTGTCGAGACCCTTCGTTTGAATGGTTTGTCGGCGGCTTCTGCCTTAGAAGACATGGCCGTGGTGTTACAACGCATGGCCGTTTTGCAAGCTGTGCCACAAGCCGCCGCAGAATCGGACGATCCCGATCTGGTTGAAATGTTGCGATTGTCAAAGGCCATGCCTGCAGATGAAACACAGTTGCTCTACAGCATCTGTTTGCACGGCCGTGCCGAACTTGGTTTGGCCCCCGACGAATACGCCGCTCTCACCATGGTTTTGCTCAGGCTATTGGCGTTTAAACCAAGCGCCGCTCAAAACCTTCAGGCCTCAGCGCCAACGGCTCAAAAAAAAACTTTAACGACAACACCTAGCCCAGTGCTAGCAACTGGCACTGAGCAAGTTGCCAGTGCTGTCCGTGTTGCAAGTGCGCCCATTGAAGTCAAGACGCTGGCAGTTCGTGAAGCCAGCGAACCCTCTCAAAGAGCCGCGCCAAGGGCCGTGGTCTTGTCAGAAGAAGGACACTTTTGGACGGAGACTGTCCGTGCTTTGATTGCCGCCGAAAGCATCAATGCTTTGGTCAGAGAGTTGGCTTTGCAGTCACAACTGATTGCACGAGATACAGACCAATGGCAACTTCGAATTGAAAGCGAATCACTCAACCAAGGTCCTGCACGCGAGCGACTTCAAACAGCTTTGCAGTCCTTAGGCCATTCAGTGAAGTTGGTGGTGGAAATAGGCAAAGTCACCGACTCGCCCGCCATGCGGAATGCGGCAGCCTTGGCTGAAAAACAAAGGGCTGCTGAAGACTTGATACAGTCTGATCCTCTCGTGCAAAACATGATCCAAGAATTTGGCGCCAAAATAGTGCCTGGCAGTATCAAACTTATCTCATCACATTGAATGAAGGAAAAAAATGTTTAACAAAGGCCAACTCGCAGGTTTGATGAAACAAGCACAAGCCATGCAAGACAACCTCAAAAAAGCCCAAGACGAATTGGCATTCGTTGAAGTCGAGGGTGCTTCGGGCGGTGGCATGGTCAAAGTTGTGATGACCTGCAAACACGCCGTCAAACGCGTCACCATTGATCCCAGTTTATTGGCTGACGACAAAGACATGTTGGAAGACTTGGTGGCTGCAGCGTTTAACGATGCCGTTCGCATGGCCGAAGAAGTGTCACAACAAAAAATGGGCAAACTCACAGCTGGTCTACCCCCCGGTATGAAATTGCCTTTCTAACCATGCAAAAACCAAGTGCACACGCACTCGATGCATTGATTCAGGCACTGCGCGTGCTGCCCGGCGTAGGTGCAAAGTCTGCCTCCCGCATGGCATTTCATTTAATGCAGCATGAGCGCTCGGGTGCGCTTCAATTGGCCCAAGCCCTAGAGCATGCTTGCAGTCATGTGAGGCACTGTGCCACATGCCACACCCTGACCGAATCTGAAGTTTGCAACATGTGCGCCGACCCAGACAGGGATCGTACGCAATTGTGTGTGGTGGAAACACCGGCAGATCAAGCTGCCATTGAAAGAACTTCCACGTTTCGCGGCCTTTACTTTGTGCTGATGGGCAAACTCAGCCCGCTAGATGGCGTTGGCCCCAAAGACTTGGGGTTTGAAAAATTATCAGAACGCTGCAATGACGGCCTTGTGAAAGAGGTCATTTTGGCCACCAATTTCACGGGCGAGGGCGAGGCCACTGCCCACGTGATCGCTGAAATGCTCAAGAAACGCGGTCTGCGTGTCACGCGCTTGGCCCGAGGTGTGCCCGCCGGCAGTGAGCTTGAATATGTCGACTTGGGCACCATTGCCCACGCCTTGGTCGACAGGCGCTAAATTTGGTACGAAGCCACTAAGCGTTCTTCATTACGTAATTACCCGCTTGGGATGTCTCCCAATGCGCAAAGACCAATACCTTTGTATGCTGAAAATTCATTCAGCGTCTATCAATCGATGCATTGAGAAAGGGACAGGGTCGTGATTTTGGGGCTAAGAAGACGTCAATTGACAGGTTGGGCTATTGCCTCTGCATTGGCAGGTCCATGGGCGGCTGGCGCTGCCATCACACCTCAAAAAGTCAGCATTGCGTTGGCGGCCAAAGGCTCACTGTTTCATCTGCCCTTGGTTTTGGCCGATCAATTGGGGTTTTTCAAACAAGAAGGTCTTCAAATTGAATGGGTCGAGTGCGACTCTGGTTTGCAGGCCGTCAATACGGCCCTAGCAGGACAAGCCGATGTTGTGTCGGGCGCCTTTGAGCACATCATTGATTTACAGGCGCGGGACCTCAATTACAGAGCTTTTGTGATGCAGGGCAGAACCCCGCAAATTAGCTTGGGCCTGTCCAACAGACGCGCGCTCGCCATGAAGTCTGTTGCAGATTTGAAGGCACTCAAAATCGGCATCACCTCTTTAGGTTCAGCAACCCACTGGATTGCACAACATTGGATGCGCCAGTCAGGTGTGCTGACAGAGAATGTTCAATTTGTCGAATTGGGTGCCAACACAGCGCAAGTGATGGAAGCCTTTCGCATGGGCACCATCGATGCACTTTGCTACACCGATCCCGTGATTCATTACTTAGAGCAAAAAGGCGAACTTCGCATCTTGGCAGACACACGTACCTTGAGCAGTTCTCAAAGAATGTTTGGAGGCGCCATGGTCTCTGCGTGCCTGTTTGCCAAAGACGACTTTCTCAAAAAGCGGACCGAAGCGGTGCAAACTTTGACACAGGGTATTTTGAAAGCGTTGAACTGGTTGAAAACTGCAGGGCCATCCGATATTTTGAAAATAATTCCCTCGAACTATTGGATGGGTGATCGTGCTTTGTATTTAAGCGCACTTGAAAAAGTACGCGACAGTTACAGCATTGATGGATCATTCTCCAGAGATGCGCTTGAAACAGCTTGGCGAGCCAGAGCCAGTCGTGTGACAACTGTTCGTGCCAACTGGACCGCCTTGGAGCAAAGTTATACCAACGACTTTGTGAAGGCACTCAAGAAAAGAAACGCTGGTTAAATTCCAAGACAAGTTCCTGAAAATCAGGGCTGCGTTTTTGGTTTGCTTGGCTTGGTTGGTTGTTTGGCTTGCCCTGCAGGTTTGGCTTGAACCACTGGTTTTGCTTTAGCAGAGCTACCAGTTGCCTTTTGAGCTTTGCTGCCATTCACAACTTTATGGCTTGATTTTTTGGGGCTGGCCTTGCTGCCTTTAGAGCTGGAGGTTGTCGGCACCAAAATGGCAATCGATTGACCAGGTTTTAAGGCCACAGGCATTTTCAATTTGTTCCAAGCCGCAATGTTGTTGGGCGTGACATCGTGACGATTGGCCAAACTCATCAAGGTATCGCCCTTTTGAACTTTGACCATGATTCGTTTTAAAACGATCTCGGGTGCAAAAGAAATTTGTGCGTTGTCGGCCAAATGTTCAGTGACGTCAGTGTCTAACGAACCTTGCCTGGCCACCAACAAAGTTGAACCTTGTTTGACTTGCATGCCCTTTGGAATGGTATTCACATTTCGAAGTTCAGCCTCACTCATGTTGACAATTTTGCTGGCTTCGGAGGCCTTCATGGTTTTGGGCACGGTCCACGCAGTCCAACTTGCGAGGGGTTTGTTGGCATGCTCATCCAAGCGACGCAAAAATCTTTCGGCATTGTCCCAAGGCAACAAAATCTCTGGTGTGCCTGCCGCCAAAATAACGGGACGGCTCATAGAAGGATTGAGGGCCCTAAAGTCGTCCATGCTGACACCCGCAAAATTGGCGGCCAATTTCACATCAATGTCGCGCGTAATGCTGACAGATTTAAAGTAAGGGTGATTTTGAATGTAGGGCAGTCTGGCATTGAAATTTTCAGGCTGCGCAATGATGTTTTTGACCGCTTGCAATTTAGGCACGTAGTAGCGTGTTTCATTGGGCATTTTCAATTCAGAATAAGTAAGACCCAAGCCGGCCGCTTTGTTCTTTGCCAAGGCTCGGCCCACACTGCCTTCACCCCAGTTGTAAGCCGCTAAAGCAAGGTGCCAATCACCAAACATGCCATAGAGTTTTTGCAAGTAATCGAGTGCTGCGCGTGTTGACTCCACCACGCCCCGTCTTTCGTCCCTGAAAATATTTTGTTTTAAATCAAAATATTTGCCTGTTGCGGGCATGAATTGCCACATGCCAGCGGCTTTGGCACTGCTGACGGCCTCGGGGTTAAAGGCCGACTCAATGAAGGGCAACAATGCCAATTCTGTCGGCATGTTGCGACGTTCCAATTCTTCAACAATGTGAAACAAATATTTTCTGGAACGCTCGGTCATTCTGAGGATGTAGTCAGGGCGCGATGAATACCATTCTTCGCGGTCTTTCACCAAATCGTTTTCTAAGTCTGGCATGGCAAAACCTTGACGTATGCGAACCCAAATGTCGGCAGGCGGTTCGGTTGGGAGCGGCGCTTTGGG
>CALPYQ020000162.1 GCA_943327965.2 Singulisphaera sp. GP187 | reverse complement strand
GTTGAAGAGTACCAATCCAGCATGACAGAAATTAACAAAGACGGAAGCCAGATCTACAAGTACATGAACTTCGATAAAATTGAAGAGTACGCAGAAGTGGCCAAAGGTGTTGCTGCCTAATCTAAGCCAAAACTCTTAGCGCTAAAGCCCAAAAGATGTCTGTCTTTTGGGCTTTTTTGTGACCCAACACACGGCGTTGAAAGAGTTCGTTGCAAAATGGACAGGGTGGAAAACTCGATGTTGATTGTTGGCGGTGGTATTGGCGGTTTGGCTGCGGCTTTGGCATGCGCAGAGAAAGGCGCAAAGCCCTTATTGATTGAGCGTGCAAAACAGTTCAGTGAAGTTGGCGCTGGTATTCAAATGGGCCCCAATGTCACCCGGACTTTGTTTTCTTGGGGTTTAGAAAAACCCCTCAATGAATTTATCTTTGCGCCGCAAAATCTGCAGGTGAGGGACGCGGTCTCTGGACAGACTTTGGGTACTTTGAGATTAGGTCAAAGAAGTCTAGAAAAATACGGTGCGCCCTATGTCACGGTGCACCGCGCCGACTTGCATCAAGTTCTGCTTCAAAAGGTATTGAGTACAGGTGTGGCTGACTTGAAGCTTCAAACCGAACTGGACTTTTTGCGTGAGGACAATGATGGCATGAACGTCCAAGTTCGTGACTTGCAAACAGGCCAAACACAGTCGATCAAAACTCAGGCCATGGTCGGTGCGGACGGTCTGTGGAGTGACGCCAGAAATCATGTGGTACCCAAAACGCCGCCACGTGTGACTGGCTTGGTTGCCTATAGAGCCCTATTGCCCATGCAAGCCTTGCCCGAGGCACATCGACAACAAAATGTGATGGTTTGGGTGGGACCGCGCATGCATGCTGTTTTGTATCCAGTCAAAGGGGGCCAGTTTTTGAACATGGTTGTGATCGTTCAAGGCCACTCACCCGAAACTTTGGTGGATTGGGATCATGATGCCAACAAACACGACTTGATGCGAGCGCTGGGTAACATCCACGCCAACCTCAAAGATGTTCTAGATGCAGTACCTGCTTGGCGACTATGGCCGCTATGTGACCGTCCGCCATTGATAAGCGCAAGTCAAATGGCCAAGGGCAGAATAGCTTTACTGGGCGATGCTGCGCATCCCATGCGCCCCTTTTTAGCGCAAGGCGCGGGCATGGCCATCGAGGATGCCGCTGCGCTTGCGGTATGTTGGGCGAGGGCCGAGTTGCCCCTCATTGAGCGCTGGCAGTTGTATGCAAATATGCGCTGGGCTCGCAATGCCAGGGTTCAAGAGCGGTCCATTCGAAATGGACACATCTTTCACATGCAAGCTCCGTTGCGATGGGGACGGGACCTGGCCATGCGCCTCATGGGTGAGTCCTTGATGGACGTGCCTTGGCTTTATGAAGGCCCTTAGACCTTGCCAAGCAACAAGAATTCCATCAAGGCTTTTTGCGCATGCATTCTGTTTTCGGCTTCATCCCAAACTACTGACTGAGGGCCATCAATAACCTCCGCACTCACTTCTTCGCCGCGATGGGCTGGCAAGCAGTGCATGAAAAGTGCGTCTGGTTTGGCGACTTTCATCATGTCTTCGTCAACACACCAGTCGGCAAAAGCTTTCTTTCGCGCTTCATTTTCTGCCTCGTAGCCCATGCTGGTCCAGACATCGGTGGTGACTAAATCGGCACCTTCACAGGCCTGCATGGGGTCTTTGAAAAATTGCGTGCTGTCAGCGCTGCGAACGCCCACCACGGCTGGGTCGACCTCGTAGCCGCTGGGCGTACTGAGGTTAACTTTGAAGCCAAGCAAATCTGCCGCTTGCAACCAAGTATTGGCCATGTTGTTGCCATCTCCCACCCATGCCACCGTTTTTCCTTGGATAGAGCCACGGTGTTCGATGTAAGTGAAAATGTCCGCCAAAATTTGGCAAGGGTGAAATTCGTTGGTGAGACCGTTGATGACTGGCACACGAGAGTGGGCGGCAAACTTTTCAATTTTGTCTTGACCATAGGTGCGAATCATGACCAGGTCGACCATGCGACTGATGACGCGCGCACTGTCTTCAATGGGTTCTGCACGGCCCAACTGGCTGTCACCGGTGGTGAGGTGAACCACTGATCCACCCATTTGGTACATGCCAGCTTCAAAGCTCACACGCGTTCGTGTGGAAGCTTTTTCAAAAATCATGGCCAAGGTTCGATCGGTCAGCGGTTGGTATTTTTCATAGGCCTTGAACTTGGCTTTGATCAAAGCGGCGCGTTTGAAAATGTGTGCGTAATCTTCAGCGCTCAAGTCTGTGAATTGCAAATAGTGCCGCAAAGCTTGCGCCTGTGCTGGGTTGGCCATCAGTGTTGCTCCGATAAAAAAGTCTTAATCAAGGGGAGCAAAATGTCTGCAATTTCATCGGCTTCAGCTTGCGTCAGGATGAGGGGAGGCACAATGCGGATGACGCTGTCTGCCGTGACGCTGATTAACAAACCTGCATCGGCTGCGCGTTGAGTGAGCGCGCTGCAGGGCTTGGTCAGTTCAATGCCCAGCATCAGGCCTTGACCGCGAATTTCTTTAATGCCCTGAACACCTGCCAGACCCGCCTCTAAACGCGCTTTGAGATGTGCGCCAACGCGTGCTGCGTTTTCAAGCAAGCCGTCTTTTTCCATGATGCGAATGGTTTCGACACCAGCGCGCATGGCCAAGGGGTTGCCACCAAAAGTTGTTCCATGATTGCCTGGTTGAAAAATCTGGGCTGCTTTGGGTCCTGCCACCACAGCGGCAATGGGAACCCCAGAGCCCAAGCCCTTGGCCAAAGGCATGACATCGGCTTTGATGCCGGCCCACTGATGCGCAAACCATTTGCCTGTGCGGCCCATGCCGCACTGCACCTCGTCGATCATCATGAGCCAATCTTTTTCATCGCAAAGTTTTCGAACATCGCGCAAGTAATCCATCTGCATGGGATTGACACCACCTTCGCCTTGGATGGTTTCAAAAAAAACAGCAACCACATTGGGGTTGTTGTCTGTGGCTTTTTTCAAAGCTTCAATGTTGTTAACAGGTACGCGTACAAAGCCTTCTACCAAGGGCCCAAAGCCTTCTTGAATTTTGGTGTTGCCAGTAGCGCTCAGTGTGGCAATGCTGCGACCATGAAATGCTTTTTCGTAGACCACAATTTCTGGTTTTTCAATGCCTTTGTTGTGACCAAATTTGCGTGCCAATTTGATGGCGGCTTCATTGGCTTCAAGTCCGGTGCTGCAAAAGAAAACATTGGTCATGCCAGAGAGCTCCACCAACTTGGCCGCCAATTTTTCTTGATTGGGCACGTGGTAGTAATTGCAACTGTGGATGATTTTGCTCAACTGGTCTTGGAGGGCGGGAACCAACTCTGCATGGTTATGCCCTAAGGTATTGACCGCAATGCCGCCCAAGGCGTCCAAATACACCTTGCCATTGACATCCCACAAGCGGCAACCTTGACCATGGCTCATGGCGATGGGCAATCGGCCATAGGTGTTCATGGTGTGCGGCGAAGTGGCTTCAATGAAATTGGACATGCAGAGACCTCCTGTCAAAAGAAATCGGCCCAACGAAAGGGCCGCTGAGAATAGATTTTAGAGCCAGAAATTGGGTGTTAAGTCTTATATAAGATACAATTCTTTGGCAATGCGGCATGGCGGTGATCCTGCTTGTCTGCTTTAACAATTTCACAACCTCTGATCGATGGTTTCAAACAACGCCAAAGAAATTTTGATTCAAGGTATCACCTTGGATGGCCGCACTTTCAGGCCCAGTGATTGGGCTGAACGCTTGGCGGGCGTGATGGGCCAATTTAGGCCGGGTGGTGCAACGCCTGGTAGTCACTTGAGTTATTCACCTTGGTGCATCCCTCAAACTTTAGAGGGCATCAAGTGCGTCATCATTCATACCGATTTGCGTGACTATGAACCAATGGCTTGGGATTTTTTAATGAACTTCGCCAAAGACAACAATTTACAGGTCTCTGAAAGTTCTGACTTGCAAAATTCCGCCCCCAAATAAAAAATCTCTAGCCAAGCGCCCACAAAAAAGCCGTCCTAAGACGGCTTTTTGCTTTTCTTTGCTGACAGCGCACCCGTTTCAAACGGCGGCAACCCTGTTGGGTGCCGGGCTGATGATCAATTGATCAGGCGATGGCCAAGGCTTTCACCTTGGTTGACAAGCGGCTCTTATCGCGAGCTGCTTTGTTTTTGTGGAAGATGCCTTTGTCGGCAATGGTGTCCACAACGGCTTGCATTTTTGCAAACAGTTCTGTTGCTTTGGTTTTGTCACCGGCCAGAACAGCTTTTTCAACGTTCTTGACAGCGGTGCGGTATTTGGAGCGCAGTGAAGTGTTCGCTGCGTTCAGTTTCACGTCTTGACGTGCGCGTTTACGGCCTGATGCCAGGCGGGGGTTCTTTTTCTTGGGTTTTCCAGAAGCCATTTTATTTGTCCTAGTTGTCTGAGGATGTTGTCAGCAAAGCCGGCTATTGTAACAGCCCAAAAGCCGTTGCGTCCAGAGACGCCCAAAGGGTCTTAGGAATCGCTACACTCTTGGCGTGAGCCTCCTTAAATCCGCCTCAACCGTCTCTCTCTGGACCTTGGCTTCCCGTGTCACGGGCCTGGCCCGAGAGCTTTTGATAGCCTCTGCTTTTGGGGCGAGCGCACTCACTGATGCGTTTAATGTAGCCTTTCGTATTCCTAATTTGTTCAGGCGGCTGTTTGCTGAGGGCGCCTTCAGTCAAGCCTTTGTTCCAGTGCTGGCGGCCAGTAAAGCGCAGCATGGCGAAGAAGCAACGGCCAAAGTCATTGACCATGTTGCAACTTTACTGGCCTGGGCGTTGCTCATTTTGAGTGTGGCAGGTGTACTTTTAGCGCCATGGTTGGTTTGGGCGATGGCCAGCGGTTTAAAACAACAACCCGACGCCTATGCTGCCGCCGTTCACATGACGCGGTGGATGTTTCCCTACATCGGCTTCATGTCGATGGTGGCGCTCTCTGCGGGTATTCTGAATACGTGGAAAAAATTTGCCATACCCGCTGCCACGCCTGTTTTGCTCAACATGTCCATGATAGGTGCGGCATGGCTTTT
>CALPYQ020000161.1 GCA_943327965.2 Singulisphaera sp. GP187 | reverse complement strand
TTGTATGAATCATCTAATAAGCTAAAAAATTGGTGTGCGCAGAACAACAGTTGGAAGCTTGCAAATGAATGCAAAACGTCCCAAAGTCACAGGTCAGTGCACTGAATGGTGCAAAAGACTGTGGACTTAACTGAACAGTTAACTGAACACTTGAAATAGGGGGAAGCGTGAAATCAAACCCACCCAAATTTGGGGGTGCGCCGCTCTTCTGTTCAAGCCTGAATCACGAGAAATCAAACTTCAATCAGGAACCGCGCTTGTTGCAGCCTGCCTATATTTGGATCTAGCGGAAGGCCACAAGTGCCGAACTGTAACACAAATGTTTTAAAAGTGGCGTTTTATTTACAACAACTTGGTCAACAGACTCAGTACAAAGCTCAACAACAAGGTGCTGGTAAAGGGGATGTACCACTCGCGGCCAAAGAGTTTGAAGTTGAAATCACCGGGCAATTTGCCCAAGCCCATTTTTTCTAACCAGGGCCGCACCCAGCTAATGAGCAACAGCGCCAAAAAAACCACAATGAGCCAGCGCAGCATGTTGTCCTTAAAGCCGGTGGCTGCGGTCACCCGCTGCAAAACCCTGGGCATGCCAGTTGGCGTGGGTGGCAAAACCAATCACCTTGAACAGCTCGCCCATTTCATGCTCGCTGATGAGTTTCATGGCCTGAGCCCGCTCGGGCAATGCGGCTTCGGCCATTTTTTCGGCCAATCCCAAGTTCAATAAGAAACGGGCTTGGCTGGTGTAGCCCAAGACCTGCAAACCTGCATCTTGTCCTGCCAAGGCAATGCCCGTGAAATTGACGTGGGCCGTGATGTCCTTCAAACCCACCGCCGCCAAGGGGTTGGCATCGGCTTTGTGTGCCTGATGGCACATGACGGTGCCCATGTGGCGCTCGGGGTGAAAGTACTCCGACTCTGGAAATCCGTAGTCCAAAAAGAAGGCCGCGCCGCCCTTTTCACTGGCCAACATTCGCTCTGCCAAACTGGCTACAAAGGCTTCTGATTGGGGCTGAATTTCGGTCAAATAATCGTGCTCGCCTACTGGCTCCATAGGAGGGCGGTGCATCGTTGGCTTGTCTTGCCAAGCCAAGCCTTGGTCATTGTCTGCCTGCACCACACCCCGCTCGTGCCACTGCCCCTGTATGCGGTGGAGCAATTTGACAGGCATGGCATCGAGCACTTCGTTGCCCACCACCACGCCTTGCAAGGTGTCTGGCCACTGGTTTAGCCACTGCACTTGATGGCCCCACTCGGCCAATTTGGCTTGCTGCCTGGCCTTCAAAGTGCTGGACAAATCCATGATGTTGTACCGCTTGAGCGGGCTACCCAAACGCTTGAGTTCTGTCAGCAATTGCTGCGCCAATGCGCCACTGCCTGCACCAAACTCCCAGACTTCATCGGTGTCCGTGGCCGCCAAAGCCTCGGCCACCTGCTTGGCCAAAGCCGCGCCAAACAAGGGCGACAACTCCGGTGCCGTGACAAAATCGCTGCCCGATTGGGGCATGCTGCCAAACTTGGGCTGTTGGTTGGCGTAATACCCTAGCCCCGGCTCGTACAAAGCCATGGCCATGAATTGGTCAAACGGCAGCCAGCCCTGCGCATCAGAAATGGCCTTGTGTACACGCAAACGCATGTCGGTCGTTAAACTATGAGGTTCTGTCATCACCCCCTGATTGTCCCCGAATGTCGGCTCCTCTTTCATCTGCCCCTCGCACAGCCCTGGTTACAGGCGCTGGCAAGCGCTTAGGCCGCGAAATTGCCCTGGGGCTGGCACGTGCCGGATGGCGTGTGGCGGTGCATTACAGAGGCTCCGAAGCGGAGGCTTTGCAAACAGCCCAAGATTGCTTGGCCCTGAACGGCCACACGGCAGACCCCCGCTTGTGTATTTTTCAAGCCGATTTGGCCAACGAAGCTGCAGCCCAAGCGCTTTTGCCGCAAGTGGTGCAACAAATGGGTCCGGTCAGTGCCGTGGTCAACAGTGCCTCCTTGTTTGAACACGACGATGTGCAAAGCTTCAGCTATGCCAACATGGCCGCCCACTGGGCCAGCAACACGGGCGCCGCCATTGTTTTGGCCCAAGCCCTGCACCAGCATTGCCAAAACCGCCAAGCAGCCGCTGCCGAGGCCGTGGTGATCAACATGCTCGATCAAAAATTGTGGAACCCCAACCCCGACTTTTTGAGTTACACCTTGTCCAAGGCTGCCTTGGAAGCCGCCAACACCTTGTTGGCGCAAGCATTGGCACCCCAAGTGCGGGTGGTGGGCGTGGCACCTGGCCTCACACTCACCAGCCACATGTTGGACGACGACAAATTCAAAGCCCTGCACAAACTCAGCCCCTTAGGACAATCCTCCTCGGTGGAAGATGTGGTCAGCACGGTGGTGTTTGCCATCCACAATCGCGCCATCACCGGCACCACCTTGTTGGTCGATGGTGGTCAGCACTTGATGAAATTCGAGCGCGACTTTTCTTTGATGTGATCCCTCCATGACGGCCCCTCTTTCAAATCAAGCAGCCACCTCTGGCAACCAAACCCTCACGCTGACAGGCCTGCGCTTTGATGCCAACTTGGGCATTTTGGAACACGAGAAAACAGCGCCGCAGCCCATTCAAGTGGATGCCGAACTCAACCTCGGACCCCAACCTTTGTTGCCGCGTGATGACGACATCAGCAACGTGCTGGACTATCGCAAGGTGCGAAAAATCATCATCGACGAATGCACTGCCGAGCATGTCAATTTGCTCGAAAGCCTCATCGGCAAACTCTCGCATCGCCTCATGCAATTGCATGGTGTCAAGGGCGTGCGCGTGAAGATTGCCAAGTTAGAAATTTTTGACGATTGCGAAGTTGCCATTCGCATGGAAACAGGACAATGGTGAAGCCATGAACGCACCCACACACAACGCATGGCTTGAAGCCGTGGCCGACGATGCCGAACTTGCTGCGGAACAAAAAGCCAAGGCGCTCAAAATTGAACGCGAGACCCACAAATTAGAAAAACGTTTGTGCCGTCAAGTGGGTCAAGCCATTAGCGAATTCAACATGATTGAAGAAGGCGATCGCGTGATGGTCTGCATGTCGGGCGGCAAAGACAGCTACGGCATGCTCGACATCTTGCTCAAAATGAAAGCCCGTGCGCCCGTCGACTTTGAACTCATTGCAGTCAACTTAGACCAAAAGCAACCCGGTTTTCCTGCCGAAATTTTGCCCGCTTATTTGAAAAATGTGGGCATTCCGTTTCACATTGAAACGCAAGACACCTACTCCATCGTGAAGGACAAAATTCCTGAAGGCAAAACCATGTGCAGTTTGTGCAGCAGGTTGCGCCGCGGTATTTTGTACAAAGTAGCGCGCGAATTGAAATGCAACAAGCTGGCCTTGGGCCATCACCGCGATGACATGTTGCAAACATTTTTCTTGAACATGTTCTTTGGCGGCAAGCTCAAAGGCATGCCACCCAAATTGCTCAGCGACAACGGCGAGTTCATGGTCATTCGGCCCTTGGCCCATGTGGCCGAGTCCGATTTGGCGCGTTGGGCCGAGCACCGTCAGTTCCCCATCATTCCTTGCACCTTGTGCGGTAGCCAAGAAAACTTGCAGCGCAAACAAATTGGCAACATGATTCGCGAATGGCAAAAAAAGTTTCCTGGCCGTATTGAAAATATGTTTGCCGCTTTGCAAAATGTGGTGCCTTCGCATTTGATGGACGCCGAGTTGCACGACTTTAAAAACTTAAAAATTACGGGCATGCCCACCGCGGATGGCGATAAAGCATTTGACGAAGAAAGCTTTGAAGCGCCCAATGTGATGGCCAGCTTGCAAGGTGTGCAAGTGGTTCAACTGTGAGCTTGCCTTTGAAATCTTGGGTTGATTAATTACGCAATGAAAGTGCTCAACATGACACGTCATTTCAAATTCATCTCTGGGCTTTTTGCCCTGTGCTGCCTGGTGTTCCTGAGTGGCTGCAGCACCATGCGCGTGGTAGAGAGCCAAGTCCAAACCAATACGCAATGGCCCGCTAGCGCTGGCATCCCCAGTCAGGCCCTTTATCGTTTGGAGCGCTTACCCGCCGACGCCAACAACCTGCAAGCGGGTTGGGCAGAAGTAGAGTTGGAACCCATTTTGGCTGGCTTGGGTTGGAAGCGAAACGATGTCGATGCGAAATACAGTGTTTGGATTGGCGTTCAAGCCGCCGAATATGTTGTGGACATTAGAGGTCGCATTGTTCGCGGGCCTTGGTTGAATTTGAACATTGGCAATGGCTATCGCCCCCGTGGTGTGGGCGTAGGTGTGGGTTGGACTTACACCAGGGGCGGCCCCCTTTACCCAGGCATGCGGTCCGATATTCATGAGCCGCCCATTTATGTTCGCGAAGTTAGCATTCTCATTCGCGACCTTCAAACAGGCCAAGTGGTTTACCAAACCAAAGCCACCCATGATGGTCCTTGGTCTGATCACCAAGCCATTTGGCGGGCCATGATTCCGGCTGCGTTACAGGGTTTTCCAAATCCAGCCCAAGTCAAACGCCGCGTAGACGTCACCATTTCGCGTTAAATGCAGGCCACCAGAATCATTGCCATTCGGCATGGCGAAACCGCGTGGAATGTCGACACGCGCATTCAAGGCCAACTTGACATTCCACTCAATGCCAAAGGTGAATGGCAGGCTGCCCAATTGGCACAAGCCTTGGCGGCTCAAGATCCCTTGCACGCGGTGTACACCAGCGACTTAAAGCGCGCACACCAAACGGCTACCGCTGTGGCTGTTCAACAAGGGCTTGAAGCCATCAGCCATCCGGGCCTGCGCGAACGTGGCTTTGGTGCTTTTGAAGGCAAAACATTTGCTGAAATTGAACAAGACCTGCCCGAAGATTCCATGCGTTGGCGCAAACGCGATCCACATTGGACACCCCCCCATGGCGGAGAATCTTTGGTGGTCATGGAACAACGCGTGCGGCAAACTTTGGATGAGTTGGCTGCCAAACATATTGGTCAACACATTGCTTTGTTTGCGCATGGTGGTGTGATGGACTTGTTGTACCGCATTGCCACACAACAAGATTTGCAAGCGCCTCGTACTTGGACCCTGACCAATACCGCCATCAA
>CALPYQ020000160.1 GCA_943327965.2 Singulisphaera sp. GP187 | reverse complement strand
GGCGTCGACCTTACCGTCTGCACCTGTCACAACGCCTGTGGTCAAATTGATATTCAAGGCACTTGCGAACCCGGTATAGACCAATCGATCGATACCTGCACCACCTTCCAAGGTGTCGTTACCAGCGCTACCCACAATGCTGTCATTGCCTGCATTGCCTCGCAAAACGTTGTTAGCTGCAGAGCCGGTCATGGTGTCGGCGCCACCGCCAGCACTGACATTTTCAAAGCCACTGATGACATCAGTTCCTTCGCCGGTCATGGTGCTGGTTGCGAGGTTGATGTTCACTGATGTTGTGGAGCGTCCCATGCTGAGGGTGTCGATGCCTGCACCACCAGTTAGGGTGTCGTTGCCAAGACCACCACCGATGATGTCTTTGCCGGAGGTTCCCACAATTGAATCATTGGAGTTGCCGCCAATCACACCTTCAAACCCAGTGACTGTGTCAGTTCCCAAGCCCAAAGTAGCGTAGTTCAAAGTTGTCTGCCAAGCCGTCGACAAATCGACGTTGATGGCTGCAGTTGCGCCCAAAAGATCAAGCGCATCGATACCAGCGCCACCGTCCAAAGAGTCGTTACCTGCACCACCAGAAATGACGTCGTCACCACTGCCACCGCGAAGGGTGTCAGCATTGTTAGAGCCTGTCATCGAGTCGTTACCAGCACCACCATCAAGTAACACTGCTGCAGAAGTGAGGATGGTGGTCATGGTGTCGTTGCCCTCACCTCCCACCAAGGCCTCAAAGCCGTTGTAGCTGTCAGCAAATCCGTTGACGCTAAAGCTGCTAGCTGTGTTGGAGTTGAAGTTCAGCAAAGACAAATCGGATGTCACACCTTCATAACTCAAGGTGTCAGTTCCTGCATCGCCGTTGTAAGAGTCGGTAAATGCATCAGAAGCAGCACGGACCAAATCATTGCCAGTACCACCGCTGACCGTGTCTTGGCCTTCGCCAGCGTCCAAGGTGTCGTTACCAGCATCACCCAAAATACTGTCATTGCCTTGGATACCCAAGATACTGTCGTTGCCGTTACCACCCATCAAGGTGTCACTGCCTTCGCCATCTTGAATGGTGTCGTTGCCTTCACCACCGACAATGATTTCAAAGCCACTGATCACATCTGCTTTGCCTTCAGCGCCCAAAGTAGCGCCATTGACCAAGCTGATGCTCAATGAAGTGGCGTAGCCGGTGTAATCGAGCCTGTCAGTTCCAACGCCACCTTCTAGTGTGTCGTTGCCAGCGCTGCCCACAATGCTGTCATTGCCTGCATTGCCGCGCAGCCAATTGTCAACGGTTGAACCGGTAATTGAGTCGGCACCCGAACCAGCGCTGACATTTTCAAAGCCACTAATGGCGTCAGTTCCTTCACCGGACACAGTATTGGTTTGAATGTTCACAACCACGTTGGCTGTTGTGCGGTCAAAGCTCAAGGTGTCAATGCCATCACCACCAATCAAGGTGTCATTGCCTGAGAAGCCACCAATGACATCGTTGCCAGCACCGCCCCTGATGGCGTCATTGCCAGAGCCGCCAATCACACCTTCCATGTTGGAGACATTGTCAGTACCCAAAGATGTTCTGGTGATGGCGCCTTGCCAAGCAGTGCTCAAGTCCAAAGTAATGACGTCTGCCGTACCCGTTAAGTCAAGCACGTCAATGCCATCGCCACCGTCGATAGAGTCGTTGCCAGCACCGCCCCCCAAGACGTCATAACCTGCACCGCCGTTCAAGGTGTCGTCGCCTGCTTCACCCAGCAGGGTGTCTTGGTCGTCTCCACCAGAAAGAGAGTCGTTACCAGCACCCGCAGTGATGGAGTCGTTGCCAGAGTCGCCAGACAAGATATCGTTGCCGTTGCCGCCATCCAATAAATCTTCGCCGGCCCCACCAGAGGCGCTGTCATCGTTATCGCCGCCATACAAAGAGTCGTTACCGACGCCCCCAGCTAAGCTGTCATTGCCTGCATTGCCAGTGATGGAATCGTTACCAGCACTGCCTATGAGCGTGTCAGCACCAGTGTTACCAATGATCGTGTCATTTCCGAGATAACCATCAAAGTACACAGCATTAGAAGATTGATTTTGCAAAAGGTCATTTTGCTGACCACCAATCAACCCCTCAATAGAGTTGTAGTACTGATATTGACCATTAACTAAGAAGTAATAGTTTGAACTATTTTGCGAATAGAAACTATTGCCAGTGTTGGTATTGATTACTAAATTGACATCACGATAGTCTATGAGGTCAAAACCATTATCACCGTTATATGAGTCTGAAATAGTGTCTGAAATACCAATGAAAATATCATTACCGTCGCCACCAAACAATGTGTCTGCACCTAAGCCACCCGTCAAAGAGTCATCACCCTCTCCACCCGCAATGAAGTTTGAACTCACTGAGCCTGTAATGGTGTCATTGCCAGATCCGCCAATAACATTCTCAAAGTTACGAACGGCATCAAAGTTGCCCTGACCATCGGCAACAATGACCGTACTCATCAAGTTTGCAGTCACATCGAACGTAATGCCCAATGTGGCATTTGAAAAACTTAACGTGTCGTTGCCTGAACTGCCATCCAGAGAGTCATTGCCAGCTCCACCGTCAATGATGTTATCGCCATTCGTACCGATGACCGTGTCATGACCGCTGCCAAGCAATACACCTTCGAATCCACTAACTAGGTCGACACCCAAGGATGCATCAACCATCACAACATTCCCAGCACTGACATCATTTAAATTGATGACTAAATGACTTGTAGAACCCCTCATTTCAAGAGTATCGGCACCTGTATTTCCTATTAAAGTGTCGTTACCGGAACCGCCTGTAATGATGTCGTTTCCTGCGCCACCGTCAATTGAGTCATTGCCTACACCCCCTAATAAAGTATCGTTCCCACCGGAGGCAATAATGGTGTCGTTACCAGAAAAACCATCAACATAAGCGGCCAAGTTATTTGTAACTGTTACAGAATCATTGCCCTGGCCACCAATCAATCCTTCTATGTTGTAGTAATACTCTAATTCTCCAAACAATAAAAAATTAAACCTTGTGTCATTGCTGATAGCGTTAAAAATACCAAAATTGATATCACGAACCTCACTAGCGAAGCTCAATAAGTCAAAGCCAGCATTCCCATAATAATCATCGCGAGATCCATCGATGGAAGCGAAGATCAAATCATTGCCGTCGCCACCAGAAACCGTATCTTGCCCAGATCCTGAATCTAAACTGTCATTGCCAGCATCGCCGTATAAATAGTCCAAGCCCAATGCACCGACCAAGCTGTCATTGCCATTGCCACCCCTCAGGATGTCATTGGTACTAGCGCCAAAAACTGTGTCGTTGTTTTCACCGCCAATCAGTTGTTCAAATCCAGCAAAGGTGTCTAGCTTTCCAGTACTAGAAACTGTTCCTGAAGACAGACTCATCACCAAGGCCTCGGTGTAGCCAGCGTAAGTCAGCACGTCGGAGCCTGCACCACCTTCAAGCGAATCGTTGCCAGCACTGCCAACAAGGGTGTCATTGCCTCCGTTGCCACGGATTACGTTGCTGCCAACGGAGCCTGTCAAACTGTCAGCGCCTGAACCGCCACTGACATTCTCAAATTCACTGATCAGGTCTGTACCTTCACCGCTTGATGTGTTGAGTTGCAGGTTAACGGTAACTGCTGCACTGCTTGCATCGAAACTCAATGTATCAATACCACCGCCACCAGCCAGAGTGTCATTGCCAGCGCCACCTCCAATGATGTCGTTGCCTGTTGAGCCCGTAATTGAATCGTTGCCCGTACCACCAATCAGACCTTCAAAATTAGAAAAAGTATCAGTTCCTAAGTTGGTACGAGTGACTGTGCCTTGCCAGCTAGTTCCAAGATTCAAAGTGATGACTTCGCTGGTACCGCTAAGGTCCAGAACGTCGATGCCGTCACCGCCATCCAACACGTCATTGCCTGCACCACCACTCAACATGTCGTTGCCTTGGCCACCCATCAAGGTGTCGTTGCCTGCAGCACCTCGCAAACTGTCGTGACCCGCAGCGCCATCAAAATAGACGGCAGCAGCGTTGGTTGTTTGAATGCTGTCATTACCACTTCCGCCAACCAAACCTTCTAAGTTGGTGTAGTTGTCGCTGTAGCTTGTTCCGTTGACGACATAGGAAACAGCGTTCTGCGTGGAAGAAGATGCGACAAAACCAGTCAGGGTCAAGTCATCCGTGACTGATGTATAGCGCAGCACATCAAAACCAGCTTCACCATCAAAAAGATCACTGCTATTGGCGTCAAGTCCCGTCACAAATACATCGTTACCTGCACCACCTTGAACAGTTTCAGCACGGCTACTAACTTCGATTGTGTCGTTGCCAGTACCTGCTTTAATCGATTCAAAGTTACTGATGATGTCCAAACGACCAGTGGTGTCCGTCACTTGACCTGTGATCAAGTTGAAGCTCATACCAAGAGTTTCAGCGGAATAGGTTAAGAGGTCGGTACCGTTGCCACCGTCCATGGTGTCGTTACCAGCGCTACCAACAATGGTATCTGTACCTTCGTCTGCACGCAGCACGTTAGAAACTGATGAACCTACGATGTAGTCATTGCTACGACCACCGTTCACATTTTCGAAGCCGCTGATGATATCGACATAGCCATAACCGTCGTTGGTTACGGTACTTGTAGCCAAGTTGACGCTGACAGTGTAGTTAGCCCAAGTCCAATCGAAACTTAGGGTGTCTATACCATCACCACCGATCAGAGTATCGGCACCACCACCACCGCCAATAATGTCGTTGCCTGAGGAACCAATGATTGAATCGTTGTAGTTACCGTCTCCGCCAATCACGCCTTCAAAGTTTCTAATTGTGTCGTTACCAAGACCGGCAAATGACACTGCTCCTTGCCAATTGGTAGATAAATCAAGCGTAATGGCTGACGTAATTCCAAACAATACCAACGCGTCCAAACCATCGCCACCATCTAAGTAGTCATCGCCGGCTACACCGCCAATCACGTCGTTGCCGTCTTCACCCAAGATAGTGTCATTACCGTTGCTGCCCCAGAGTCTATCAGCGCCAGTACCACCGGTCATGTAGTCATTACCGTTAGCACCATCCATAGAGTCTTCGCCAGCGCCACCCAATAGAGTG
>CALPYQ020000159.1 GCA_943327965.2 Singulisphaera sp. GP187 | reverse complement strand
TTGGCCGCGTTTAATTGCACTTGTTGAACACCTTCTTCGGGCAGTTTGATGAACTGACCTTGGAAATAAATTTTCAACGCCGCCATCTGTGGGCTGTAAACATGGAATGGCGGGGGGCCATAAATACTCCGTGCATCGCCAGCTTGCAGCTCTAAAGTGGCCACGCGTTGCTCTGCGTCCTTGATGCAAACCACCACATCTTGCTGGGCCACCAAATGCACATAATCGGCCGATTTTCTGGGACTGGAGGGCTGAGCTTCTAAAGCGGTGGCTTGCCAATTGCACTTGGCGGTACGAGGCGTTAACGCCGCTTGGGCATTGGGTGTTGGCGTTTTACTTGCGTCTTCTGCATTGTTTGGCGGAGCAACAACTACTGGTTCGACTGGCGCCACTGGCGCAGGTGTTTGTGCTGGGGCTGATGGTTCAATTTGAACGGGTGCTGGCGCTTGTTTTGTCGCTAACTCTGGTGTTTTAAGCACGCCGCCATTCTCGACATACAAACCAAGCAAGCCAATGGCCACCAATAAAAATAAAAGTGGCCAAGCAAAATTTTGCGGGGTCAGGCGAAAGGCACTTTGGCTTGCGGGACGGCTGACATGCACTGTCGATGTAGGTTCAATTTGTGGCCTGACCTCTGTCAGTGCAACTTCGGGCAAGTTGTGTCCCAAAGCCAGCAGCAGTTTTTTGCCTGTGGCAAATTTAATGTTGGCGTTGTAGAAAGCAGTGTCGCCGCCGGTTTCCAGTTGTCGAATTTGCAAAGTCGACAAGGTGTGTTTTCGCGCTAGCGTGGCAATGTCCATCCCAGCTTTTTGACGCAGGTCTTTCAGAAGATTGCCGTGCTCAGTGGACCAATTGGGCTGGCTCATGGGGCTCCATCAGGATTTGCCAACAATTTTTGAACAACTCAAATTCTAGTGTTTTCTTTAAAAAACAGCAATTTAGGTCAATTTCTACAAGCGTCTTCTAGAAAACAGGGTGGACGGACCTGGATTCAATCCCTAGAATCCGCCTCCCCAACCCTCATAAACCATGCAACTCATGTGGCTCTCTGGCCCTACAGGCCAGGTTAAATCGATCTCTGTCACCGCTCGCAACATCTTGCTGGCTGCGGGAGCATTGGCCGTGGCTTTGGTGCTCATTGGCTTTGTGCTCAATTGGGTGGGCTTGCGCATTGCGGTTGAATACAACCCCGACTTGGCCAGAAGTTTGGGCGGCGTGACCACAGAAGCCGAGCAACAGCGCATGGAGGCGGTTTACCGCGAAAATTTAACGCAATTGCAGTCTTCGCTGAACCAAACGGTTCAAGATGTGAAGAAGCTGGAATCGCTCAAAAATCGTTTTATGGCCTTGGCCACGCCCGTCAACTTAAAAGACCGTGCGCCAACTGCACAAGAGTCAAAGGGTGGCCCTTTTGTGATGCCCGCTTTTCCACAAAATTTGATGGGCCAATTGTTTCGACAACCCTTGCAAACTGAGTTGCAGCAAACCGTGTCGCAAGTTCACGCGGTTAACCAGTCATTGCAAAGTCAGCATCAAAACTGGCAGCAACATTTGGCCTGGCTTGAGGCTTTGCCCATTGGCTTGCCTGTTCAAAATGATTTCAGGCTGACCAGCGGTTTTGGTTTGCGAAACGACCCCTTCACGGGCGCATTGGCCATGCACGAGGGCATCGATTTTTCGGCTGAAGTTGGCACGCCTGTGGTGGCCACGGCGCCGGGTGTGGTCACTCGATCGGAGTGGGATCACAACTTTGGCAACGTCATTGAAATTAAGCATGCCGAAAACTTCACCACCCGTTATGCCCACCTTAGCAAACGACTTGTTGGCGTCAATACCGAAGTCAAAGGGGAAACGACCATTGGTGCGGTGGGAAACACGGGCCGCTCGACAGGACCCCATTTGCATTACGAAATTTTTCAAAACGGCAAGGTTTTAAATCCCTTCAAAGTGCTGCCCACCAAGGCGCCTTGATTTTTACAAAGTAGCTCAAAATGTTCGAAAAATTCAGCCAAAAATCAATGTCCGCCACCTCTGAAAAGTTTGACACCATCATTGGGCGAACCACGGTTATTCAGGGCACCTTGATTTTGCGCGACAGCGTCAGAATTGACGGCAAAGTCTTGGGCAACATTGAGGCCAATGCCGGTAGCAAAATTACGGTGGCCATTGGCCCCACGGGCGAAATCAGGGGCGACATTACGGCCCACCGCGTCATGGTGGCAGGCACCGTGGCAGGTCACATCCATGCGGCTGAACGGGTTGAGTTTCAAAAGGATTCGGTGGTTCAGGGCGATGTCACCTACGGTTCCATTTCGGTGGAACATGGTGCCAAGCTTTCTGGCTTGATTATTCAAGGCCAAGTCCTTGACCAATCGGCAACAGGCGCTCAAGCCGCCATCCAAAGCGCCCAATCGGCAAAGCATTCTCCCGAGAGTTGAAATGGTCAGGCTGTGCATGCACAGCTTACAATGAGCTCATTTTGAGTATCATCCTGATATTCGTTCAACGACAATGGCTCTAATGACTGTTTGCTTTCCATGAGTGAATTTGGAAGTCAAATTAACGACACCAGCCCTGAATTTTTTTACAGGGTTACCGACCGTCTCCAAATGGAAAGTTGCCTCACGGCACTTGCACAAGACAGCAAAAGCGTCGTCATCTACAGCCAGTCTTCAGAGCTCTTAGATTATTACGGCGCGGCTTTTGTTCGCCGTATTAAGCAAAAACTCACGCACAGCCAAGTTGAAATCTTCATGCCCCGCGACACGGAGGCCATGCTTGAACGGTTCAACAAACTGCTGAACGCCTTGTCTTTGGACATTGCCACTGCGTCTCGCATGGGCAACTCTCCCGACAAAGTCTGGGTGGTGTATGACGCCAACGCTCTGGGCGCCCACGAGCTTCAACTGTTAACGCGCTTGGTGCAACAGTTTCCTGGTGCGGGTGTCAGCATCGTGCTCATGTTCTCATCGGAGACAACCCAAAACGATGATGTCACGCGGCCCAACAAACAGTTTGTCTCTTGGGGCCTCGACTTACCAACCTCAGAGCAAAAACTCACTGCCATTCAACAGGCCCGCAAGAACGGTCAAGAAGAATTGGCCACACAGTTCTTTGCCAAGCTCACCAAAGCAGCCAGCAAAAAAGCGCCAGCGCCTTCCACCGTTGAGGCCGTTGCTGCACCTCGTCGGCCAGCTTCTAAGGCAGCGCCTCAGAAAAAGAAGGCCATTCAAATTTGGGCATGGTTGCTTGGTGTGGGCGGCTTGTTGCTCATTTCAATGCTCATGGCTTTGTGGCTCAACCCCGATGTCTGGCCCAAAGTCATCGCGCAATTTGAAGACACCTACTACCAGGTGACGGGGCAGAAAAAACCCAAGGCGGTAGAGCCCAAAGAAGAGATCATCACTGAAACTGCGGCGCCCAAAGACGAGGCTGGTAACCCCATGCCACCCGCCAATGCAGAAGCAGCAAAGACTGCAAATGAAGGGGGCACTACGGCGCCTGTAGCCAATGCGCCTGCAACTGAGGCAAATGCTTCGGCAACAACTCAAACGCCGGCATCAACACCTGCACCAACGCCGGCACCGCCAATTGCAGCAGTAGCCCCAGCAGCCCCCGAGCCTGCCCCGCCTGCTGCTAAAGAGCCTGCAAAACTCGTGACAGAGCTGCCCGATGTAGCGGTGAGTGGTCGTCAATGGCTCAGAAAGCTGCCCGACGACAGTTTTGTGTTGGTGCACAAATCATTTGCACGGGTTAAAGATGCGCAGGCTTTCATTAAAGGCAAAGACTATTTGGTCAATGCACGCATTGCACCCGTTTACAAAGATGACAAAGACGAGGCGCGATTTGCGGTCATGACGGGCCACTTTAGAAGTAAAGAGCGTGCCAGCAATACCATCTCGCGATTGGGACTTCCCGCAGAAGTTGCCATTACGCCCACCGCCTTGGCTGTGTCGCAATCACAGCTTAAAAAACCCAAGCCTTAAAGCGAACAAGCCCTTATTTGCGGCGGCTTTGTGCCAGTGGCCCATAAGGGCAAAAACCAGGCTTGGGCCCTACTTGCGGATGTTTTCTGCAGGTCTGTGGCCTTAATTCATACACGGTGCACCGCCTGCTTTGCGTGTCTAGAAAATAACAATCGCCCGAACTTTTGCGTGCAATGGTGAAGATGCTGTTTTTGAAATTGAAATGTTCAATGAGGCCCGCCTTGCTCAGGCGCTTGGCAATTTGTTTGGGCTCTTCGTTTTCTGCTTCAAAGGCGTCCACCAAATTCAGTAAAACCAGGTCGGCCATCTTGACCTCTAGAGGCATGGTGCAGCAGTTGGCAGCGCAGGTATCGCACATGCCGGTTTTGTAGCGGGTCCAGGTGTCGGTGCGGTCGACGTCAACAATGCTGATGGGAGATTTCATGCGACATTATTCACGTATTATTTGAACTTGTGATTCAATGGCGTTATTCAAAATTTAGGGAGACACAATGAAAAAATTCAACATGACAAGTTTGTCAAAGCTTTTGTTGGCCGCAGTGTGCGGCATGGGTTTGCTTGCAAGCCAAGCCCATGCACAAGCCTACCCCAACAAACCCATCAAGGCCATTGTGCCTTTTGCGGCCGGCAGCGCCACCGACCAAATTGGCCGCGCCTTTGCCCAAAAAATGTCCGACGTTTTGGGCCAGCCCATCGTGGTGGAAAACAAAGCCGGCGTGAATGGCATGTTGGGCGCCGATGCGGTGGCCAAATCTGCACCCGATGGTTACACCATCCTGATTGGCACCAACAGCACCAATGCGGCCTTGAAAAGCCTCATGAAAAAATTGCCCTACGACCAAGACACAGCATTTGCGCCCGTGGCCTACATGGGCTCGGTGCCCCTCATTGTGGCCGTCAACAACGACGTGCCGGTCAAAAACTTGAAGGAGTTTGTGGACATGGCCAAAGCCAAGCCCACACAAGTGACCTTTGCCAGTGCCAGCACGTCGCAATTGGTTTCTTCTGAAATGTTGGCCAGCATGGCAGGCATTCAAATGACACACGTGCCCTACAAAAGCGGCCCTGCTGCCATGACCGACCTCATTGGTGGTCAGGTCAACATGTTCACCGCAGACTTTGCCGTCATGCTGCCGCAGGTCAAGGCCGGCAAAATTAGAGGCTTGGCCGTGACATCCAC
>CALPYQ020000158.1 GCA_943327965.2 Singulisphaera sp. GP187 | reverse complement strand
ACGGATCGGTCAACTTAGCGCATTTGCTGGTTGGCAGTGAAGGGACCTTGGCCATGACCCAATCGCTCACACTTCAATTGAGCGAATTGCCCAAGGCCAAAGTATTGGGCGTTGTCAATTTCCCCAGCTTTTATCAAGCCATGGATGCGGCGCAGCACATTGTGAAGCTAGGGCAGGGCCGCTTAACCGCCGTTGAGTTGGTCGATCGCACCATGATCGATTTGTCTTTGCAAAATCCTGCATTTGCACCCACTATTCGGACTGCATTGATTGGCCAACCCGAAGCGGTTTTGTTGGTTGAATTTGCTGGCGCAGACAAAGCCAGTTTGCTTCCCCACATGCGTCAGTTGGTCGAACTCATGGGCGATTTAGGTTTGCCCAACAGTGTGGTTGAAATGGTGGACGACGCGCCGCAGAAAAATTTGTGGGAAGTGCGCAAAGCCGGACTCAACATCATGATGAGTTTGAAGGGGGATGGCAAACCCGTTAGCTTCATTGAAGACTGTGCAGTGCCTTTAGAACACTTGGCCGAATACACCGATGAACTGACGCAAGTTTTCAGACGCCATGGCACCAAGGGCACTTGGTACGCACACGCATCCGTTGGAACCTTGCATGTGCGACCCATCTTGGACATGCGACGCGATGGTGCAATACGAATGCGTCAAATTGCAGAAGAAGCCAGTGCCTTGGTGCGCAAATACAAAGGCGCATACAGCGGCGAGCATGGCGATGGCTTGTGCCGAGGTGAATGGATTGAGTGGCAATTTGGACCGCAAATTACACAAGCGTTTACCAGCATCAAGCAGCATCTTGACCCGCTCAATTTGTTATCACCGCAGCGCATTGTCAACCCACCCAAAATGGACGATACCTCACTGATGCGGTACGGCAATCGGTATCAAGTGATACCTATCCAAACCGCACTCGATTGGCGTGTGTGGGATGTTCAAAACGATCCTGCCACAGAACAAACGACTGAACCAGGTACCGGTGGTGATCCCGCACAAGGCTTTGCCAAAGCGGTAGAGATGTGCAACAACAATGGCACATGCCGAAAGTTTGATGCCGGCACCATGTGCCCTAGCTATCGCGTTACTCGCGATGAGCAGCACCTGACACGCGGCCGGGCCAACACCCTGCGTTTGGCTTTGAGTGGCCAACTTGGCAAAGATGCCCTCAGCGGCGAAGAAGTTCAGCAAGCCATGGACTTGTGCGTGGGATGCAAGGGCTGCAAGCGCGATTGCCCAACCGGTGTGGACATGGCGCGCATGAAAATTGAAACCACGCACCAATACAAAACCAAGCATGGCTTGACACTCAAGGACCGCTTAATTGCCCACTTACCGCGTTATGCCCATTTGGTAGCGCCCTTGGCTGGCATTTTGAATTTACGAAACAGCATGCCCTGGATGGCGCAATGGGCTGAGAAGTTAACGGGCCTGTCTGCCAAGCGCAGTTGGCCCAAGTGGCACTCAGATTATTTCTTTAACGCTGCCGGACAAGGCGTTACGCGTGAACAAGTCTTGCAGGCCGCCAAACCGGTTGTGATGTTTGTGGACACCTTCAATGGCTACTTCGAATCAGAAAATGCTTTTGCAGCCATGCGCGTACTGAAGGCCGCGGGTTACAGCGTGCATGTGGCCAGTAAAGAAGGCCTTCAAAATGAAACAGGTTCAAAGCACTTGTGCTGCGGTCGAACCTATTTGGCCAGTGGCATGGTTGATTTTGCAAAAGAGCAAGCGCGTGAATTGGTCAATGCGCTGTTGCCGTTTGCAGAAAAACAAATTGCCATTGTGGGTTTAGAGCCCTCCTGTTTGCTGACCCTGCGCGATGAGGCCTTGGTGCTTGGACTGGGTCAGGCTGCCCATGTGGTCAGTCAACAAGCCATGCTATTAGAAGAATTTTTGGCCCGCGAAAACAAGAACCAACAGTTGGATGCTTTGAAAGAAAAACTCAAGGCAACTGCACGTCCTATTTTGTTGCACGGTCATTGCCACCAAAAAGCATTTGGTGTGATGTCGCCCGTGATGGAAGTCATCCAACTCATCCCCAATGCCAAACCAGAACTCATTGAGAGCAGCTGCTGCGGTATGGCAGGAAGTTTTGGCTACGAGGCAAGTCACCTCGATGTGTCGATGCAAATGGCCGAGCTTAGTTTGCTACCGGCTGTTCGTGCCAAGGCTGATGCCATTGTGGTGGCGGATGGCACCAGTTGCCGGCATCAAATCAAAGATGGGTCAAGCCGAGAGGCGATTCATGTGGCGCTGTTGTTGAGCCAGCATTTGCAATAAACCATCCAAGTCCCTTAGAACCTAAAGTGGAGGGACTCCAAGTTTTTGAGTTTTGGGATACCAAAATGCTATTTTTTGCTGAATAGTCGAGCAAAACTGGGGATATTAGGGTCATTCTGTATACAGCGCTTCGTTGTGAGTGGTTTAATTCGTTTTTCTCAAAACACAGCCATGCCCTCCGTAACCCTTCCAATTCAGGACATCGACGCCGCCGAAGAAAGCGGTACGCAGTCCGTCAAGGCACAACAGCGCCTCCGTGAATTGATATTGGCTGGCCACCTGCCTGCGGGCAGCCGCATTGCCGAGTTGGCTTTGGTGGAGCGCTTGGGCATGTCACGCACACCCATTCGCGTGGCCTTGATGCGACTAGGCCAAGAGGGCCTTCTCGATGCCTTGCCTGGGGGTGGTTATGCGGTGCGCACTTTTTCTGAACATGACGTTGCCGATGCCATAGAACTGCGCGGCACGCTGGAAGGCTTGGCCGCGCGAATGGCCGCAGAACGCGGTGTAAGCCCGGTACTTTTAGAAGAGGCGAGTGAATGCCTCGATCAAATTGACCAATTGATGCATCAGGGCGGCCTGGACGACGAAGACTTTTCTGAATATGTGCGCCTGAATGCCAGTTTTCACAGGCTGTTGTCAGAGATGGCCGGCAGTGCGGTATTGGCGCGTGAAATTGAGCGGGCATCGAGCTTGCCGTTTGCGTCAGCTTCCGGCTTTGTGGGGGTTCAGGCCAGCAAGCCAGATGCCCGTGATTTGCTGGTCGTCGCGCAGCATCAGCATCGGCAAGTATTGCAAGCCATTGCCCAACGCGAAGCTGGACGCGCCGAAGCCTTGATGCGTGAGCACTCTCGCATTGCTCGCCACAACTTGGGGCTAGCGCTTCAAAATCCGCAACCCTCGGTGACGCCGGGTGTGCAACTGATTCAAAACAAGAGGTGACTTATTTTTATTAAAAATACTTGGTACGTGGCCTGTTCAATGGACGAACTGCAGGCTTTGGGTACTCGACCCCTAGGGCGCACCATTTGCAATGAGCAAATGGTGTTTTTCAAAGGTCCAGAAGGCAAAGTTGCGGCTGTCGAAGATTTTTGCCCGCATCGGGGAGCGCCTTTGTCTCTCGGTCAAGTTTGCGACGGAAAATTGGTCTGTGGCTACCATGGTTTAGAGATGGGTTGCGAGGGCAAAACTGTGCACATGCCCGGACAACGCGTGCGTGGTTTTCCAGCCATTAAAAGTTTTGCCGTCATTGAGCGATATGGTTTCGTTTGGGTTTGGCCTGGTGATCAGGCCAAGGTCGATCCGGCCTTGATGCCGAGCTTTGAGTTTTTTGACAATCCCGCATGGGCTTATGGCGGCGGTTTGTACCATGTCAAGGCAGATTACCGCCTCATGATCGACAACCTGATGGACTTGACGCACGAAACATATGTGCACGCCAACAGCATTGGTCAACCCGAAATTGATGAGACGCCTTGCAAGACCACTGTTGAAGGTGACAGGGTTATTTTGCAGCGCCACATGGAGGGCATTCAAGCCCCCCCTTTTTGGCAAATGGCCATGAGTTCTAACGGGCTGGACCCCAAGGCCAAGGTTGATCGTTGGCAAATTTGCCGCTTCACACCGCCCACTCACATCATGATTGATGTGGGGGTGGCATTGGCAGGGCGGGGTGGGTTCAATGCCGCGCCTGAGGACAAAGCCTACAGTGTGGTGGTGGACTTTATTACGCCCGAGACCGAAACTTCTCATTGGTACCACTGGGGCATGGCGCGTCAATTCAAACCCGAAGATGCCGAGCTCACGGTCAAAATTCGTGAGGGGCAGGGCAAGATTTTCAATGAAGACATGGAAATGCTTCAGCTTCAGCAGGCCAACATCAGCAAATGGCCCGACCGCAAATTGCTGCTCCTCAACATCGATTCGGGTGGCGTTCAATCGCGCCGAATCATTGACCGTATGTTGGCGCAAGAGCATGGCACACTTGAGTCTGAACAAAATGCCTCTGGAGCTGCCGTATGAGCCAAATCGACCTGACCCAAACGCCTTTGGGTGCTGATGGTAGCTTTGAAGTGCAATTGGCTCAGCGCGGTGAAACATATCGAGTGCCCGCTGACCAATCTATTTTGCGTGTGCTAAGCGATGCAGGCGTTGATGTGCCGTTTGCCTGCGAGCAAGGTGTTTGTGGCACATGCCTGACCAAGGTCTTGGCAGGACAGCCAGACCATTGGGACATGTTTCTAACCCCTGAAGAGCAAGCTGCCAATAACCAGATGATGATTTGTTGCTCGCGCAGCCAAACAGCCTGCTTGGTTCTGGACATCTGAATTCAGCCTACCCCGTTTTAATTTTTTCACCAACTCACTAACCAACCAGGAGACAACCATGACATTAAAAAAACGATTCATGCAAGGTGCAGCAATGCTTGCCCTTGCAGCGGCTGCGCAAGCGCAAGCCCAAGAAGTGATTCTCAAAGTTCATCACATTTGGCCCACCGTGGCCATGGGACACTCACGCGTTGTAGTGCCTTGGTGTGAAGCCATTGCCAAAGACTCTAACAACCGCATGCGCTGCCAAATCTTGCCCGCCATGTCGGGTGGTGGCACGCCAGCACAACTGGTAGACCGCGTGAAAGATGGCGTGGACGATTTGGTCTTGACACTGCCTGGCTACACGCCCGGTCGTTTCCCAATCATGGAAGCCCTTGAATTGCCTTTCATGACCAACACCGCTGAAGCCGCTTCTGCTGCAGCATGGGATTTTTACAGCAAGTACGCTACCAAAGAATTTACAGGCACTAAAATTTTGGCAACCTGGGTTCATGACGAAGGCTTTGTCAGCACCTCTGCCAAACCCATTCGCAACATGAATGACTTCAAGGGT
>CALPYQ020000157.1 GCA_943327965.2 Singulisphaera sp. GP187 | reverse complement strand
GCCTGTGTCACTTCTTCCAAATCGCCTTCCATGATGAAACTCAGCTTGTACAAAGTGAGGTTAATTCGGTGATCGGTCAGTCGGCCCTGCGGAAAGTTGTAGGTGCGAATGCGGTCCGAGCGATCGCCACTGCCAATGAGGCCCTTGCGAAGGGCGGCATCTTTGGCGGCACGTTCACTGCGTTCTTTTTCTTGAATACGCGCCGACAGAACTTGCAGGGCCTTGGCTTTGTTGCGGTGCTGACTTCGATCGTCTTGACACTCGGCCACGATGCCCGTCGGAATGTGCGTAATGCGAACGGCTGAGTCGGTCTTGTTGATGTGCTGACCACCCGCACCGCTGGCGCGGTAGGTATCGATGCGCAAATCGGCGGGGTTGATGGTCACCGCTTGGGCTTCATCGGGCTCGGCCAAGACAGCCACCGTACAAGCGCTGGTGTGGATGCGGCCTTGTGTTTCGGTGGCCGGGACACGTTGCACCCGGTGCCCACCCGATTCAAAGCGCATGGTGCCAAACACGTTGTCGCCTTCCATTCGGATGACCACCTCTTTGTAGCCGCCTAACTCACTGGCCGATTCAGACATGATTTCGATGCGCCAGCCTTTGCGTTCACAAAACTTGGTGTACATGCGCAACAAGTCGCCAGCAAACAAGGCGGATTCGTCGCCGCCTGTCCCCGCACGAATTTCTAGGTAAGCGGGGCGCGCGTCGTCTGGGTCTTTGGGCAGCAACATGCGCTGCAACTCAACTTCAAGCTCGGCCATTTCCAATGAAGCACTTTGAATTTCTTCATCGGCCATGGCTTTCATGTCGGGGTCTTCTGAACTGCTGGCGGCCAAGGCGTGGCCAGCCTCGAGGTCATGGCGGCGCTCTTGGTAGCGCACATAGCGCTTGGCCACCGAACTGACGTCGGCGTGTTCGCGTGACAGTTTCAAGAACTGATTCATGTCCGCCATGATGTCCTCGCGCGACAGCAAGAAATCCAATTCTTCGAGTCGCTGGACGTAGCGTTCTAGTTGCTGAAGTAAAAAAGTTTTCATGGCACACATCTAAGGGGAGGGCGTGCATTGGAATGCGTCCAATGCGCAGAGGCAAAGACGAGAGAATCGCTAGCGCTCTTTGCGCAAGAACATGCGTTGAACGGCGTGAGTGGCTTGGGCCACGTGCTCGGGATCTGCTTCGCGCAATTCGGCCATGGCGCCATGCAGCATTTTTTGGGTAATGCCGCGAGACAGCGCTTCAAGAACTTTTTCGGGATCTTCGCCTTTGGCCAGAAGCTTGCGGGCGCGCGCCATTTCGGCTTCCCGCCATTCGTCGGCTTGTGCATTCAATTGCTGAATCAGCGGCACACTGCTGCGCTGAACCAACCAATGCATGAAGCTTTGAACCCCCGCATCAATGATGACCTCGGCTTCGGCCACGGCAGCTTGACGATGGGCTTGGCCGGTTTGAACCACACTGGCCAAATCGTCGACGGTGTACAAATAAACGTCTTCCAGCGATTTGACTTCGGGCTCTATGTCTCGGGGAACGGCCAGATCGACCATGAACATGGGGCGATTGCGACGTTTTTTGAGGGCCCTGGCAACAGCACCCAAACCAATGAGGGGCAGGGTACTGGCGGTACAACTGATAACGGCATCAAACTCGTGCAGTCGATCGGGTAAGTCAGAAAGACGCATCACTTCTGCGCCAAATTGGGCTGCGAGTTTTTCACCACGGTCCATGCTGCGATTGGCAATGGCCATGCCGTGTGGGCTTTTGGCCGCAAAGTGCGTGACCACCAGTTCAATCATTTCGCCAGCGCCCACAAAAAGCACTTTGATTTTACTAAGGTCTTCAAAAAGTTGCCCCGCCAAGCGCACCGATGCGGCCGCCATGCTGATGGAATGAGCGCCAATTTCGGTGCTGGAGCGAACCTCTTTGGCCACTGCAAAGCTGCGCTGAAAAAGCTGATTTAAAGTGCTGCCCAGTGCGCCAGCTTCTTCGGCGGCGCGCACGGCATCTTTGAGTTGACCCAAAATTTGCGCCTCACCCAAGACCATGGAGTCAAGGCCACTGGCCACCCTGAAGGCGTGCCTTGCCACGTGGCCTTCTTGTAAGGTGTAGGTGTGGGCTTTGAGTTCGTGTGCGGTGACGCCACCTGTTTGGGCCAGCCAATGGAGCGTGCCCTCCAATGCCAATTGATCTGCGGCACAATAAATTTCTGTGCGATTGCAGGTAGAAAGAATGGCGGCTTCGGGTTCGCGCGAGGTGAAAGAGGCAAGATTGCCCCTGAGTTGGTGCAATGTTGGGGGCAATTGGTCCACGGCAAACGCAAACCGCCCGCGCAAATCGAGCGGAGCTGTTGTGTGGTTTAACCCCAATGCCCAGACTGCCATGTTTCGGATTATAAAACCTGTACCAGCAGACAAGGAAAAGAATGACTTGGGATGATGTTTTTTGGCATTTGTTGAACTTCGCGTTGCCAGCCCTGGCCATTTCGCTGGGAATGACCGCTTGGGGCAGTTTTCAATTCAGACGTCAGTCTCAAATTCGATGGTTATGGCGATGGCTGATGAACGTGACTAGCTGCCTGGCAGTGTTGGTAGGCGGCTTGGTATTGACCGGCAATGACGGCAAGATGGCCACGTATGGCGTACTGGTTTTGGTTTGCGCCACCATCGAATGGGCTTTGCAAACCCGCTTATTTAGAAGGGGCTAAAGTGGTCGACGCGGTCTGTAATGAGGCCGTCGGTATTCATTTTTATGAGGTATTGGGCCACTGAATCATCGTTGACGGTGTAACTAAGACAACGCATGCCGGCTTGGTGTACCGCTTTAACCCTGTCTGGCGTCCACAACGCGTACTGACAAATGACAGCGCTGCAATGAAGTTCTAGGGCGGTTTCTAGCCAAGTATTTGTCATTTCTTGTAACAACAAACCACGCGGTATGTGGGGCGCTACTTTCAGGGCGCCCTGCAAAGATTCAAGCTGAAACGAGGTCAATAAGGGCGGCACGTCTTGGTGTTGCCAAATTTGGGCGGCTTGCTTTGCGACCACTTCGCCCGTCATGAGTTCGGTTCCGGGCGTCGGTTTGAGCTCGATGTTCAGGAAAAACCCATTTGCAAGACAAAAATCCGAAACTTGCTTCAATGTGGGAAGGGGCTCGCCCCTAAATTCTTTGGAATGCCAACTGCCAGCGTCCCATTGGGCCAATTGCTGCCAAGTTTGATGACCAGCAATGCCTTGGCCATTGGTGGTGCGCTCCAAGTTAGCGTCGTGCAATAGAAAAACCTCACCGTCACTGCTTATCTTGGCATCGCACTCAAACATTCGGTAGCCGAGTTCTGCGCCTTTCCTAAAAGCCGCCAAAGTGTTTTCCGGTGCCAAAGTCCCAGCCCCGCGGTGGGCTATCCATCGCGGGTACGGCCAGGTTTTTGAGGCGAGCGGGTTCATGGTCATTTGGCGTGTGTCAGCCATAATACTTCGGTGTGCCCCCACCCTCGGTGCGTGATTGCCCCCCTGAAGTAAAATTCGTCAAATCTCATGAACGCACCCACCACGCTCCAACACCTCTTGCAAGCCGACGATTCGTCGCCCCGCTTGCGAGAAATTCCCTACAACTACACCAGTTTCTCAGACCGAGAAATCGTGATTCGTTTGTTGGGGTCTCGCGCTTGGGATTTGCTCAACCAACTTCGAGATGAGAGGCAAACAGGTCGCTCAGCTCGCATGCTTTACGAAGTGCTGGGCGATATCTGGGTGGTTCAGCGCAATCCTTATTTGCAAGATGACTTGCTCGACAACCCCGATCGTCGTAAGTTGTTGGTAGACGCTTTGCAGCACCGTTTGGGCGAAGTTCAAAAACGCCGCACACCCGAAACCGATGCCTTGCGTGATGGCTTGGTGGGTGAATTGTTGGTTTTGGCCAAAGCCGCTGTCAGCAGTTTCAATCAAAATTTCTCCGACATGGCGGCATTGCGCCGCAAGTCACAAAAAGCGCTGGGCAAGCTCACCGCCAAAGACAACATCAAGTTTGATGCCCTGTCGCGTGTCAGTCACGTGACCGATGCCACCGACTGGCGCGTTGAATACCCCTTTGTGGTCTTAACCCCAGACACCGAAGCCGAGATGGCCAATTTGGTCAAAGGCTGTTTCACCCTGGGGCTGACCATCATTCCCAGGGGCGGCGGTACGGGCTACACCGGCGGCGCAGTTCCGTTAACTTGGAACAGTGCCGTTATCAACACCGAAAAACTCGAGGCCATGACTGGCATCGAGATGATGAAGCTACCTGGCTTGGACAAAGAAGTACCCACCATCTGGACCGAAGTGGGTGTGGTCACCCAACGCGTGACCGACGCCGCAGAGCATGCGGGTTGGGTCTTTGCGGTTGACCCCACCTCGGCAGAAGCCAGTTGCATTGGCGGCAACATTGCCATGAATGCGGGCGGCAAAAAAGCCGTGTTGTGGGGTACCGCACTCGACAACTTGGCCAGCTGGCGCATGGTCACGCCCGATGCGCAGTGGTTAGAAGTCACACGCCTGAACCACAACCTGGGCAAAATTCACGACGTTGAAATGGCCAGTTTTGAGCTCAAATATTTTGAAGCCAATGGCACCACCTTGGTTCGTGAAGAGCGTCTCGATATTCCCGGCACCGTCTTCCGAAAAGAAGGCTTGGGCAAAGACGTCACCGACAAGTTTTTGGCCGGCTTGCCGGGCATTCAAAAAGAGGGTTGCGATGGTTTGATTACCAGCGCTCGCTGGGTCTTGCACCGCATGCCAGACCACACGCGAACGGTGTGTATGGAATTTTTTGGCAATGCCAAAGATGCCGTGCCCAGCATTGTTGAAATCAAAGACTTCATGTTTGCTGAGCACAAGCGCACTAACACCGTGTTGGCTGGCTTGGAGCATCTCGACGACCGTTACCTCAAGGCCGTGGGGTACGCCACCAAGAGTAAGCGCGGCGGCCTGCCCAAGATGGTGTTGGTGGGCGATATCGCTGGAGACAACGCGGACGACGTAGCGCGTGCTACTTCAGAAGTCGTGCGCTTGGCTAATTCGCGCAGTGGCGAAGGTTTTGTGGCCATCAGTCCCGAAGCGCGCAAGAAATTTTGGCTCGATCGCAAACGCACAGCCGCCATCAGTCGTCACACCAATGCCTTCAAGATCAACGAAGACGTCGTCATCCCCTTGC
>CALPYQ020000156.1 GCA_943327965.2 Singulisphaera sp. GP187 | reverse complement strand
GCGCTGATCGTTGGACACGTCATCGTATTCCAACAATTGTTTGCGAATGTCAAAGTTGCGTGCCTCGACTTTGCGTTGAGCGCTTTCAATGCTGCGCGTGACCATGCCAGCTTCAATGGCTTCGCCTTCTGGCATCTTGAGGCGGTCCATGATGGCGCGCACACGGTCGCCCGCAAAAATGCGCATGAGCGGATCGTCTAAGCTCAAATAGAAACGCGAATAACCAGGATCGCCTTGACGGCCAGAACGGCCGCGTAGTTGATTGTCAATGCGGCGTGATTCATGGCGCTCGGTGGCAATGATGCGCAAGCCGCCTAAGGACTTGACCTTTTCGTGCACGGCCAACCATTCGGTGCGCTTGGCGGCCACTTTGTCTTGACGCGTTTGCTCGTCCAAACTTTCGTCGGTCTCAATGGCTTGAATTTCTTTTTCGATATTGCCGCCCAAGACAATGTCGGTACCGCGACCGGCCATGTTGGTGGCAATGGTGATCATGCCAGGGCTACCCGCTTGGGCCACGATGTCGGCTTCGCGGGCATGTTGCTTGGCATTCAATACTTGATGCGGCAACTGGGCCTTGGTCAGCATTTCAGAAATGAGTTCTGAGTTTTCAATGGATGTGGTGCCCACCAACACAGGCTGACCGCGCTCATAACATTCACGAATGTCTGCAATGGCCGCGTTGTATTTTTCGGGACTTGATTTGTAGACGCGATCGAGTTGGTCTTCACGGCGGCTGATGCGGTTGGGAGGAATGACCACTGTTTCCAAACCGTAAATTTCTTGGAACTCGTAGGCTTCGGTGTCGGCTGTACCCGTCATGCCACCCAACTTGCCGTACAAACGGAAATAGTTTTGGAAGGTGATGGACGCCATGGTTTGGTTTTCGGCCTGAATGGCCACGCCTTCTTTGGCTTCCACGGCTTGGTGCAAACCATCGCTCCAACGGCGGCCCGTCATGAGTCGACCTGTGAACTCATCAACGATGACAATCTCACCCTCTTGCACCACATAGTGTTGATCGCGGTGGTAAATGTGATTGGCACGCAATGCGGCCGTGAGGTGATGCATGAGTGAAATATTGGCGGGGTCGTACAGACTAGCGCCTTCAGGGATAAGCCCAGCACTGGCCAAAATGCGCTCGGCATTTTCGTGACCTTGTTCGGTCAAGAAAACCTGGTTTGATTTTTCGTCAACCGTAAAGTCGCCCGGCTTGGTGATGCCCTCGCCTGTGCGCGGATCGGCTTCGCCTTCTTGACGCGTCAACATGGGAACCACTTGGTTCATGGCTTGGTATTGCGCCGTGTGGTCGTCAGCTTGACCACTGATGATGAGCGGTGTGCGCGCTTCGTCAATCAAGATGGAGTCGACTTCGTCAACGATGGCGTAGTTGAGGCCACGCTGCACGCGGTCTTTGGCTTCGTACACCATGTTGTCGCGCAGATAGTCAAAACCAAATTCGTTGTTAGTGCCGTAGGTAATGTCGGAGTTGTAGGCGGCTTGTTTTTCTTCGCGCGAGAGTTGGGGCAAATTAATGCCCACGCTCATGCCCAAGAAGTTGTAGAGTTTGCCCATCCACTGCGCATCGCGACTGGCCAAGTAATCGTTGACCGTGACCACGTGCACGCCTTTGTTGGCCAATGCATTGAGGTACACCGCCAATGTGGCTGTCAGGGTTTTGCCCTCACCCGTGCGCATTTCAGAAATTTTGCCGTTGTGCAATGAAATACCGCCCAGCATTTGCACATCGAAGTGACGCATCTTCATGACACGTTTGGAGCCCTCACGCACCACCGCAAATGCTTCAGGCAAAATTTTGTCCAAAGCTTCGCCTTGCGCCACGCGTTGGCGAAACTCTTCCGTTTTTGCGCGCAATTGCTCGTCGCTCAGTGCTTCGTATTCGGTTTCAAGCGCGTTGATTTGCACCACTGTTTTGCGGTACTGCTTGACTAAGCGGTCATTGCGACTGCCGAAGATTTTGGTCAGAAAATTGATCGCCATGGTGTAACGAGTCTTGTCTTGCCCAGTAGGCAACGACATGCTCGAAAATCCTGTCTTAAAGTGGATTCAAAAGTACGTGCGCACGAAGCGCAAGTTAACGCGCCATTTTAACTGCTGCCAAAGGCAAGTTTGGATCAATTTCCCCCATTAGTTCGGGGCTCTCGCATAATGACGGTATGGCAAAAATCAATCAGGCAGTCACCCTTATGGAAGCAGCGCAGGAGTCGCCCAGTTTGGCACGACTGACCGAACTAACGCGCGAATCCAGTCTTCGACTGAAAACCTTGCACACACTCATTCCTGCGCCCCTCAGAAATGCCATTCAAGCAGGTCCGATTGATGGTTCAGAATGGTGTTTGTTGGTCAGCTCCAATGCCGCAGCAGCCAAATTACGTCAAATGTTGCCGGCACTTCAAGCACATCTGAACAGTCACGGCCATGCGGTCGACAAAATTCGCCTCAAAATTTTGCAATCTTGACGAAAAAAAACCAACCCTGAGGCTGGTTTGATCAATTGGGATTTAGAAAACTAAATCTTAAAAAATGGTGCCGCTTGTCGGATTCGAACTGACGACCTATCGCTTACAAGGCGAGTGCTCTACCAACTGAGCTAAAGCGGCACGGGCTGAATTTTAAATCAATATTTGATGCTTTTCTGCAACTCACGCAGTTTTTGACACGGCTTATTTAATTCGAGTGAGTGTGGGGCGCGTGGGCGTTGGCGGAATTGGTTGATCATCCTGTTCGGAAGCAGAGGATGAAGCAGATGCAGGCGCAGAAGAAGTTGAGGCAGGCACACTGGCCAGTTTGTCCATGCCCACCACCGTTTGACCCAAAGGCGAATCTGAAACGGGGAAAGACATGCCTTGACCATTTTCTCGGGCATAGATGGCCATCACTCGATTGATGGGCACCATGATGTCGCGAGGTTTGCCGCCAAATCGCGCTTTGAATTCGATGAACTCATTGCCCAACTGCAAAGAACTGGTGGCATCGAAACTGATGTTGAGAACAATCTCGCCGCCCTGCACAAACTCACGGGGCACTTGCACGGAACCGTCCACTTTGACCGCCACATAGGGCGTGAAAGAGTGATCGGTACACCACTCATACATCGCCCGAATAAGGTACGGGCGTGTTGAGGGAGATTCCAGTGCGTTCATCACCATGAGAATGTGTGCTGCAGATGAACTTGCATTTACTTGCGCATGACCTTTTCTGAAGGTGTGAGCGCTTCAATGTAGGCAGGGCGCGAGAAGATGCGCTCTGCATATTTGAGCAATGGTGCCGCATTTTTGCTGAGGTCAATGCCGTAAAAATCTAAACGCCAGAGCAAGGGTGCAATGGCCACATCAAGCATGGAGAAGTTGTCACCCAACATGAACTTGTTTTTCAAGAACACTGGGGCCAATTGGGTCAAGCGGTCCCGAATGTGCGAACGGGCTTTTTCCAAAGCCTTGTCGTTGCCCTTGAGCGTGCGGTTTTCCAATGTTGCCACATGTGTGAACAACTCTTTTTCGAAGTTGAGCAAGAACAAGCGAACGCGTGCGCGGTCTACAGGATCGCCGGGCATGAGTTGGGGATGTGGAAAACGCTCATCGATGTATTCATTGATGATGTTGGACTCGTACAAAATCAAATCGCGTTCCACCAAAATTGGCACTTGGCCGTAGGGGTTCATGACGTTGATGTCTTCGGGCTTGTTGTACAAATCGACATCGCGGATTTCAAAATCCATGCCTTTTTCAAACAGCACAAAGCGGCAACGGTGAGAGAAAGGGCAGGTTGTTCCTGAGTAAAGCACCATCATGGTGAAGGCTCCTAAAAATCAAAAAGAGTGGGAAGCCACCGGGTTGGCTGGCCTGCCCACTCCATCAATTCGGGCATGGGCCCGAATCACGAGTACTTACTTGACATCTTTCCAGTATGCAGCGTTCAAGCGCCAGGCAATGAAAGTAAAGATTGACAAGAAAATCAAGACCCAAACGCCAATGCGAACACGGGTATTTTGCGCAGGCTCGGCCATCCATTGCAAGTAGTTGACCAAATCGCCAACGGCTTGGTCGTATTGCAAAGGTGTCATGGTGCCAGGCTTGACTGTTTTCCAACCTGTGAAAACTTGAACAGCATGTCCGTGTTCTTGGCGCTCTTCATAGACGGGCATACGCTCGCCTTGAAGTTCCCAAAGGGGGTTGGGCATGCCCACGTTGGGGAAAGCCAAATTGTTCCAGCCAGTTGGCTTGGTTTCGTCGCGATAGTAGGTGCGGAGGTAGGTGTACAGATAATCTGCACCGGTACCGCCATGACCTGAACGTGAACGAGCCACCAATGTCAAATCGGGGGGCACAGCACCAAACCAGTCTTTGGCTTGCTTGGGATCAATGTTGGCCTTCATGGTGTCGCCCACTTTGTCAGTGGTAAACAACAGGTTGTCTTTGATCTGTTGGTTGGTTAAGCCAATGTCTTGCAAGCGGTTGTAACGCATGAATGCTGCAGAGTGGCAGTTCAAGCAATAGTTCACAAACAACTTGGCGCCATTTTGCAAAGAACCTAAGTCGTTGGTTTTAACGGGTGCTTTGTCCCATGCAATGGTATTGCCACCGGCTGCTTGCGCACCGGTGATGGCGGCCAGAGCAACACACAATCCCAGTGCAAATTTTTGAATTGATTTCATTTTCAAATACTCCTGGGCTTAGTGCGCAACGAAAGTAACGCGGTCAGGTACAGGCTTCGGTGTACCCAACTTGCTCCACCAAGGCATCAACAAGAAGAAGCCAAAGTAGAACAATGTGCCCACTTGAGAAACACGCTCACCGATGGGTGAAGGCGGCTGCACGCCCAAATAGCCCAAGATCAAGAAGTTGATCACGAACACGGCGTACACATACTTGTGCCAGTCCGGACGGTAGCGAATGGACTTGACAGGGCTGTGATCGAGCCAAGGCAAGAAGAACATGATGATGACCGCACCACCCATGACGACCACGCCCCAGAATTTGGCGTCGATAGCGAGCATCAAGCCAGAAGCGACTACCGCACCACCCACCAGACCTGCTTTGAGGATGCTGGGCATGGCATTTTTTCTAACTGCCAAAACAGCACCCAACAGGACGCAGACGATGAGGACATACATCATCTCGCTGGTAATGGCGCGCAACATGGAGTAGTAAGGCGTGAAGTACCAAACAGGTGCAAT
>CALPYQ020000155.1 GCA_943327965.2 Singulisphaera sp. GP187 | reverse complement strand
TCTCAACCTGATAGTTTCAGATTGACGCAGGGCTATCTAGGATAGATGGCCCCCAGCACACGGGCGCCTCGAGCGCCCGTAACGCTTTCTAGACTTCCCGTTTCTCGCTTCATGGCTTTGGCAGCCAGCCACGCAAAGGCTGCGGCTTCTACTTGCAAAGGTGGCAAGCCGTGTGCTTCGGTGGAAGCCACTTGCACACCCGGCGCATGTGCTTGCAAGCGCGACATGAGTTGCGCGTTGAGTGCGCCACCGCCACACACCCACAATTGTTTTACGTCAGGCGCATGAAGTTTTAAATCTTGCGCGATGGCCATGGCTGTCAATTCGCACAGTGTGGCCTGCACATCAACCGCTTGATAGTCAGCCTGCAAATGTTCTTGCAACCATGTGGGGTTGAACAAATCTCGGCCTGTACTTTTGGGCGGTGCTTGGTGCAGGAAGGGCTCTGCCAGCAAACTTTCTAACAACGGCTTGATGACATTGCCTTGCGCAGCCCATTCGCCATTGGCATCGTAGTCTTTGCCGTGATGCAACTGCATCCAATGGTCCATGAGCGCATTGCCAGGGCCGCAATCAAAGCCTGTGGTTGAGGTGCTACGCAAGATGCTGATGTTGGAAATGCCGCCAATGTTGACCACGGCCACCGTATGCGCAGGGTTGCCAAAAACTTCAGCATGAAAAGCGGGCACCAAAGGCGCACCTTGACCCCCTGCAGCCAAATCGCGTGTCCTAAATTCGGCCACCACATCGATGCCCGTCAGTTCGGCCAACAATGCGGGATTGTTGAGTTGCAGGGTGTAGCCCACGGCGGGTTGACCAGTGCGGGGGTCGGCATCAAATTCAAGAGGGCGATGGCGCACCGTTTGACCATGCGCACCAATGGCCTGAATGTCTTTGGCTTGCATGCCACTGGCTTGAAGCAAGGCGTGCACCACTTGCGCATAGTTTCTTGCCAAGCAATTGCCAGCCAATGCGGCGCGATGCAATTCATTGTTACCAGGTGTATTCAAACTAAAAAGTTCTGATCGAAATTCAGCATCAAATGCTTGAAAGACATGTTGCAGAACTTTGAGTTTGGGCGTGTTCAACAAAGAAGGAGACACGTTTTGAAGCAACACACCATCGACACCATCCAGCGAAGTGCCAGACATCAAGCCTATAAAAAATTGCATGGTGGGTTGGGTTGCCTGTGCGATTGGCGAGGTGGCTGGCGCAAAAGGGACGGGAGAGGTCAACCTGGCCCCTGCCAACGCTGAAGATTATTGAACGTTGCCTTGGCGCATTTGCGCCGCAGCCATCAACTGTGAACGGGCCACTTGGGCGCGTTGGTTGAACTGTGGGCGCATAGCCGCAGAGATGGGCTCGGCAGAACCTTGTTGGGCCAAGGTGAGGGGGTCGACGTGGCGACCATTGACGCGAAATTCAAAGTGCAGGTGCGGACCCGTGGACAAACCGGTGGAGCCAACAGCACCAATGATGTCGCCTTGTTTGATGGTTTGACCGCGCTTGACTTGCATGCGGCTAAGGTGTGCGTACACCGTATTTTGGCGAGCATTGTGCTGAACCACCACCATGTTGCCGTAGGCGCCTTGGTAGCTGCTTTCGATGACCACACCATCGGCCACAGACATGACGGGGGTACCGGTGGGTGCTGCGTAGTCAACGCCTGTGTGTGCGCGCTGTGTTTGAAGGATGGGATGGAAGCGCATGCCAAAGCCGCTGGTACGGCGTGAATAGGGCACGGGAGACGCCAAAAATGCACGTCGCAGGCTGTCGCCACTCATGGTGTAGTAAGCGCCCTTTTGGCCGGCTTCTTGAAACCAAACGGCGTCGTAGGTTTTCTTGTCGTTGGTAATTTCTGCGCTCAGCAAACGACCTGTTCTGAGGGGTTCGCCTTCGGCTTCGAGTGTTTCGTAAACCACAGAAAACACAGCGCCTTTGCGCAATGCACGGTGGAAGTCAATTTGACCAGAGAACACGTCGGCCAATTGGCGAGTAACGCTGTCGGGCAGGCGGGCTTCGTCAGAGGCCGCATACAAAGAAGATGCCACTGTGCCGCCAGCCATGCGAACGCTGGCTGTTAGGGGGGCTGTGTCGGTGCGAACACTGAATTTATTGTCGTTGCCGCGCGTGATGACCATGCGCTGAAACTGAGAATCATTGTCGTTTTTGAGCCAGCGTGTGGTGAGCGTGAGCAATTGTTGTTGCTCATTGGCTTCGACCGAAACATTGCGACCCGAGCGGTTGAGCAAGGCTTGGCGGGCTTCAGGTGTTTTGCGAATGAAAGCGGCTGCAGCGGAATCGACCAGACCCAAGCGGCGCAGCAAACTTTCGGGGGTGTCGGCACCGCGCGTAATGTCGTTGCGGTAAAGCCTGAGCGTTTGTTGTTCGAGGGCCGCAACTTGCGCTTCTAAATTGGGGGTTTCGAGTGTTTCAACCAGAGTGCGCACAGGCAAGTTGGAAGCATCGGGGCCTAAGTTGGCCACAGCAAATGCGCCACCACCACCGCCCAGCAAAACAGCGGCCACCACGGCAGTGACATGTTTTGGATGACGCGCCACAAAGTCCCGCAGCGTTTGGCTGTGGACCTTGGCCTGTGCCAACAGCTGGAGGCTGTAGGGCTTGGCAGTCGTCAGTAACTGGTTGAAAAAATTCATTCGGTCTAAAAAAGGGGCCAGCAAATGCTAGAAACTTGAGCAATGCCAAGGCACAGCTTTAGAGAATAGCAAGGTCAGCCCTTAAAATAGGGCAAACAATTCCCGCCATTCTAACGCCTAAGCGGCCTGGCGCACACTGGAAAACCCTTATGAATTCACCCGTTTCGACCCAATACCCCGTGACAGATGCTGTCAAAGAGGCTTTGGCGCTCACTTTGCGAGGCTGTGAAGAGCTTATTCCCCAAGACGATTGGGTTAAAAAACTGGCCAAGTCCGAAGCCACGGGGGTTCCTTTGCGCATCAAATTGGGCTTGGACCCCACGGCGCCCGATATCCATGTGGGCCACACCGTGGTGCTCAACAAAATGCGCCAGTTGCAAAATTTGGGTCACCAAGTGATCTTTTTGATTGGCGACTTCACCAGCCTCATTGGCGATCCTTCGGGCCGCAATTCCACGCGCCCAGCTTTAACGCCTGAGCAAATCAAGGTCAACGCCGAAACTTACTACCGTCAAGCCAGCCTGGTGCTGGACCCCAGCAAAACCGAAATTAGGTACAACAGCGAGTGGAGTTTGCCGCTGGGTGCTATGGGCATGATTCAGTTGGCGGCCAAATACACCGTGGCGCGCATGATGGAGCGCAACGATTTTCATGATCGCTTTAAAGCCGGTACGCCCATTAGCGTGCACGAGTTTTTGTACCCCTTGATGCAGGGCTACGACTCGGTGGCTCTGAAATCTGACCTGGAATTGGGCGGCACCGATCAAAAATTCAACTTGCTGATGGGCCGTCATTTGCAAGCCGAATACGGCCAAGAGCCGCAGTGCATTTTGACCATGCCTTTGCTGGAAGGTTTGGACGGCGTGGACAAAATGTCCAAGTCCAAGAACAACTACATTGGCATTAGCGAAGAGCCCAACACCATGTTTGCCAAGGTCCTGTCTATTTCAGACGTCCTCATGTGGCGCTGGTACACCTTGCTGTCGTTCAAGTCGATGGCCGAGATTGAGGCACTCAAAAAACAAGTGGCAGAGGGCCTCAATCCGAAAGAAGCCAAGGTGGCATTGGCCAAAGAAATTACGTCGCGTTTTCATGGTGCGGCAGCGGCCGAAGCGGCTGAGCAAGACTTTATCAACCGCAGCAAGGGCGGTGTGCCCGATGAAATTCCTGAAGTCAATTTAAGCGGCGCACCACTGGGCATTGGCGCTTTGCTCAAGATGGCGGGCCTGGCACCCTCGGGCTCTGAGGCTAATCGATTGATTGACGGTGGCGGTGTCCGAATTGATTCGTCCGTGGTCAGTGACAAAGGCTTGAAGTTGGACGCTGGGACGTATGTGGTTCAGGTGGGCAAGCGCAAATTTGCGCGCGTGCATTTAAGCGCTTGATGCTCAAAATTCCTGCATGGTCTCCGCGCACTTTGTTGTGGGCGTCGGTGGTGGTGGCCATCATGACCATCACGCTCAAAACTTTGGCCTGGTGGCTGACCGATTCTGTGGGCTTGTTGTCCGACGCCATGGAGTCTTTGGTCAATTTGGCCAGCGCTATTTTTGGTTTGGTCATGGTCACGGTAGCGGCTCAGCCAGCCGATGCAGAACATCCATACGGTCATCACAAAGCTGAATATTTTTCTTCTGGCTTTGAAGGTATTTTGATCATTGTGGCCGCCCTGGGCATCATTTGGGCGGCCAGCCATCGTATCTTCGATCCGCAACCCATCGAGCAAGTGGGCTGGGGCTTGGCATTGTCGCTGGCCAGTTCGGTGCTGAATGGTGTGCTGGCCTGGGTCATGTTTGATGCCGCCAAAAGACATCGTTCTATTGCACTAGAAGCCGACGCCAAGCATTTGGTGACCGATGTCTGGACTTCGGTGGGCGTGGTCATTGGCATTGCCATGGTCAGCTTTACGGGTTGGTTGTGGCTAGATGCGGTGGTGGCCATTGCGGTTGCACTCAATATTTTGAAAGAAGGTGTGCACCTCATTTGGCGTTCGTCGCAAGGCTTGATGGACGAGGCGGTTGAGCCCGAAGTGATTGCCCAAATTCAAGAAACACTGGCGGGTTTTGCCTATGAGCGCAATGAAGTTTTTATCATTCGCTTTGATCACATCACCACGCGCAAGGCCGGTCAGCGTCGCTTTGTTGACTTGCACATGCACATGCCTGCTTCATGGACTTTGGGCCGTGCTGCTGCGCTTCGAACCAGTGTGGAGCAAGCTCTCATGAGCGCTGTGCCAGGTTTGCGTGCTTCCATTCAGTTGCTGCCTTCGGATGTGGAAGCGCACTTTGATTCAGAAAGAGATTTATTGTGATTGGTGTTGCGCAACGCGTGCTTGAAGCGCGAGTGGTAGTGGAAGGTCAAGTGATTGGGCAAATTCAAAAGGGTTTGTTGTTGCTCTTGTGCGCCGAGCAAGGCGATACCGCGGCAAATGCCGACAAAATGTTGAGCAAGCTTTTGAAGTTGCGAATTTTTGGTGACGAGGACGGCAAGATGAACCGTTCTTTGCAAGATTTAGACGGCAATGGTTTGCAGGGTGGTTTGTTGG
>CALPYQ020000154.1 GCA_943327965.2 Singulisphaera sp. GP187 | reverse complement strand
TTTCGGAATGGTCGGCACAGACTCTCAAATAGCCAAGGTTACGGTTTATAAAAACCTTCTTTCAGCTTATGATTTGAAAGAAATTGGTCGTGGACCCAGCATCTGAATTTTCAGAATACTTGGGTCCAGTGTCATACAGCAAGGCATGGTTCGCAGTTCTCAAGATCACTGCATTGCCCTGCCCCACATCTGCAAACCACAAGTCGAAATGACCCTCCGAAGGCCTAGGCTCTTGCCACAAAAATGCGGGCAATAAAAACAAGATCCCCCAGCACCGCAAGGCCCATGGCCAGTTCTGGAGAAACAACAAGCCACCCACAACTGCAAAGGCGGCAATCAACCCAGAGGGAATAGGCATGACCCAGACACTTCCTGGTAATTGGCTCATCATGTCTAGCATCGCCATCAAAGGAGCCAACGCATACAAAGCAACTTCCCAAAAGGGCGAAAAAAGGATGCCCAACATGGCCAATGGCGTCACCATCCAGGTGACCCAAGGAATGGCTACAAAGTTGGCCAAAATGCCAATGATTGAAACTTGGCCAAAAAACAAAATTGACAAGGGCGTCAATGCAAGCATGACCACCCATTGCTCTTTGGCCAGTGCTAAAAATCCCTGCCCAATGGATGTACCCATATTGAGGCGCAAACGCGCCAAGCCATCTTCTTGCACCAAATCAGGGTCGTCATTCCTCTTTTTGGTGCGCAAAGACGAATGCACAGGACTGCCAAGCATCAGGGCGCCAACCGCCACAAAACTCAGCCAAAAACCAGCTTGCAACAAGGCCCAGGGATCCCAGGCAACCAACACCCAAAAAGCAAGCGCCCATACCCACATGCGTGGCCAGCGCAAGCCTAAGCTTTGAACCAGAACAATGACCCACAACATGACAATGGTTCTTTGTGCGGGCAGACCCCAACCAGCAAACAAAGCGTAAAGCGTTGCCAAGCAGGCGCCCCCCCATGCAGACACCGTGGGCGCAGGCAAAAGCAAACACAAGGTGCTGCCGGTTCTGGCGGTCCAGCGCCATACCTGCCCAATGACTTTGGCAAACAACCAAGCCCATAAGGTAATGTGCAAACCAGAAATACTCATCAGGTGGGCAACACCCGTTGCTCTAAACAGGTCCCAATCTGCTTGCACGATGGCGCCTTGATCGCCCATGACCAAAGCCGCAATCACGCCCGCATGAACCCGAGATGGGTGATCAACTGATGCCAAATTAAGTGCAATCTGCGAACGAATGAATTGCCTCACTTGTGAAATGGGGTAAAGCCATGAAGCACTGAGTTTTTGAGGTGCCGCATTGCGTTTGCCAGTTCGGACCACCCCCGAGGCCATGACACCGCGCTCCCACAGCCACAGCTCTTCGTCAAAGCCGCCAGGGTTGCGAAGACCATGTGCAGCCTTAAAACGAACCACAAACTGCCATGTGTCACCCGGATGCAGGTCTCCCCATGCCATGGCATCTCCCATGCTGCCGCCCTCACGGTCAAACCAACTTAATTCAACCGATGAGGGAAGTTTGATGGGCGAAGGGTTGTCTGGAATGCGCGCCGTATGAACTTCAAACTTGAACCTCACACCCATTGCATTTTGAACTGGCAGAGAAGCCACGATGCCAGTCACGCTAATGTCTTGTCCCTCAATGTCACGAACCAGTTGTCGATGATCTTGCATCAGACAACGCACATTGATCATGGACATGGCCAACGCACCCGAAGCAAGTAACAGACAAAAAAGCTGTAGGCCTTTTAGAACTGGGGGCCACAGTTTCGTCTGCAACTTTTTGGCTTGACTCAATTTGGACAATGCCCAAGCGCACATTAAAAGTGCAAGACCCAAAACTGCGACAGCAAGGATGCGCTGTACTTCCCAAATATTTTCTTGTTGAAGCTGACAGTAAGTTCCCAAAATCCAGCCAATTGCCACGCAAGGCGCCAGTTTCAACATGTTGAGCCTTTCGTGATGCCCACCATGGCGCGGCTTTTGCTAGTTTAGAGAGCCCAAGCTGCTATTTCGATGCAGCCGCTGTTGCGCTTACTTGCATTTATGTCCATTCACGTCGCACTGCATCACGTCACGCATTACAAATACGATAGACCCGTTCAATTGGGACCGCAAGTCATTCGCCTTCGGCCAGCACCGCACAGTCGCAGCAGAATTTTGTCGTACAGCTTGCGCGTAGAGCCGTCAGAGCACTTCATCAACTGGCAGCAAGACCCCTTCTCAAACTACCAAGCCCGTTTGGTCTTCCCCCAAAAAACGACAGCGTTCAAGGTGACCGTCGACTTGGTGACTGAAATGGCGGTCTTCAATCCCTTTGACTTCTTCTTAGAGCCCAGTGCCGAGCATGTGCCCTTAACTTACGCACCTGAACTCAAAGAAGAGCTCGCGGCTTACTTGGACAAACTGCCTCGAACAACATTGTTCAAACAATACTTGAGCAAGCTAGACAGAAAACGTCAAAGAACCATTGATTTCTTGGTTCAAATCAATCAGCGTGTTTACAAAGACATCAACTACTTAATTCGCATGGAACCGGGTGTTCAAACACCCGAAGAAACACTGAAACTTCAAAGTGGCTCTTGTCGTGATTCAGCCTGGCTTTTGGTTCAACTCATGCGGCATATGGGTCTGGCCGCGCGTTTTGTCTCTGGCTACTTGATTCAACTCACGCCCGATGTCAAATCGCTTGAAGGCCCTAGCGGTACCGAAGTCGACTTCACCGACTTGCATGCCTGGTGCGAGGTTTATTTGCCAGGTGCTGGATGGGTTGGCCTCGACCCCACTTCAGGTTTGCTTGCAGGCGAAGGACACATCCCTTTGGCTTGCACGCCTCAACCTTCTGGCGCTGCGCCCATTGAAGGCTTGATGGATGAGGCCGAAGTTGAATTCAGTCACGAAATGGCCATCACCCGCATCTATGAATCACCCCGTGTGACCAAGCCCTATTCTGAAGAACAATGGGCGCAAGTGTTGGCCTTGGGTGATCAAGTAGATGCGCAACTGATTGAAGGCGATGTTCGCCTGACCATGGGCGGGGAACCCACTTTTGTGGCCACTGAAAACAGAGATGCGCCTGAATGGAACACGGATGCATTGGGGCCAACCAAACGCGGCTTGGCCACTGAACTGGTTCACAAACTTCGTGCACGGTATGGCGACGGCGGCTTCTTACATTTTGGTCAAGGCAAGTGGTATCCAGGTGAGCAACTTCCGCGTTGGGCGCTCAGCATTTATTGGCGTGCAGATGGCCAAGCATGCTGGCAAGACCCTTCCTTGTTTGCCGATGAACGCGAAGCGCATCGGTACACAACAAGCGATGCCAAAAGATTTTTAAACACCTTGGCCCTGCAATTGGGTGTCTCCACCAATCACATCACGCCTGGTTTCGAAGACACTTGGTATTACTTGTGGCGCGAACGTCGTTTGCCAGTCAATGTAGACCCGTTCGATGCCCGACTGGATGATGAACTAGAACGGGCAAGGCTGCATCGCGTCTTCTCTCAAGGCTTAGACCAAGAAGTTGGCTACCTTTTGCCATTACAAGCATCGGACACAGGAACAAAAGAAGCCAGCACTTGGCAAAGTGGTCAATGGTTTGTGCGCGATGAGCGTTTGTATTTAATGCCCGGCGACTCCGCCATGGGCTGGCGCTTGCCACTCGATTCACTGCCTTGGAGTGCCCCTGCTGATCGTCACATGGTGATCGATCAAGATCCTTATTCTGAGAGAGGCCCTCTGCCCCATATCAACTCACAGGCGCGCTCTGCATTGCTGCCAAAAATGCAGACTTCTGTGCAGGCTTCGAAGTCGAGTGGCCCGGCTAAATTTAAATCGGATCCAGCAACAATCAGAACCGCTTTGTGCGTAGAAATCAGAGATCCGCGTCGCGCCAATGGCCCAGTTCCTCTGAAAGATGCCGCTTCTGACAAAGACATGCAGGGCGTGATGTATGTCTTTATGCCGCCGCTTGCCCGTGTCGAGGACTACCTCCATTTGCTGAGTGCCATTGAAGCCACCGCCAAACAACTTAAGGTTGCCATAGTGCTGGAGGGCTATCCGCCGCCACGCGACCCCCGCTTGAAGCTCTTGCAAGTCACACCCGACCCTGGCGTGATTGAAGTCAACATTCACCCCGCTAGCAATTGGCATGAGGTGGTTGAACACACAGAATTTTTGTACCAAGCCGCTTTCGAAACACGCTTGAGTGCTGAAAAATTCATGACCGATGGCAGACACACAGGGACGGGTGGGGGCAATCATGTGGTCATGGGTGGCGCAACACCGGCAGACAGTCCATTCTTAAGGCGTCCAGAATTGCTGGCCAGTTTGGTGCTGTATTGGCACAACCATCCCAGCTTGAGTTACCTCTTCAGTGGCATGTTCATCGGCCCCACCAGCCAAGCCCCGCGTGTGGACGAAGCTCGCAACGACCAAGTGTATGAACTCGAAATTGCATTGCGAGAAATTGCCCGCAACCGACAACTTCATGGGCAAAGCATGCCACCTTGGTTGGTCGATCGAAGCCTTCGAAACATTTTGGTCGACATGACAGGCAACACCCACCGCAGTGAGTTTTGCATTGACAAAATGTACTCGCCCGATTCGTCAACCGGTCGTTTAGGCTTGCTTGAATTAAGGGCCTTTGAAATGCCACCGCATGCCCGCATGAGTGTGGTTCAACAACTGCTACTTCGTGCATTGGTGGCAAGATTTTGGGATCAAAACTACACCGCCCCTGTCACCCGATGGGGCACCACACTGCACGATCGTTTCATGCTACCGACATTTGTCAAAATGGATTTTGACGACGTCCTCACCGAATTGGGTGATGCAGGTTTTCACTTTGATCCCGCTTGGTTTGCACCGCACTTTGAATTTAGATTTCCCAGAGTGGGAGAGTTTTGCGTCGATGCCATCCAAGTTACTTTACGCAACGCACTCGAACCTTGGCATGTGATGGGTGAGGAAAGCACTTCGAGCGGCACGGCCAGATATGTCGATTCATCGTTGGAGCGCCTTGAGGTCCATGTGACAGGCATGAACCCTAGTCGCTATACCGTGACCGTCAATGGTCAAGCATTGCCTTTGCAACCGACAGGTACCGCGCGCGAATATGTGGCCAGTGTTCGTTACAAAGCCTGGAATCCCCTCTCCTCTTTGCACCCCAGCATTGGCGTTCACGCGCCGCTCACCATCGA